>CAYPMS010000011.1:0-63978 GCA_964411655.1 uncultured Fibrobacter sp. | reverse complement strand
AACAGGGAATTGAACAGGGAATTGAACAAGTTGCTTTAAATATGCTGAGAAATGGAGAATCAAAAGAGAAAGTCGCTCTTTATACTGGTTTGTCTGAAATAAAGATTACTTATCTTCATAAACTGATAACTGAAAAAAACGACAGATCTTAAGAGCCCAAAAATGAGTTTGATAATCTATGTTTAATTTTATCTGACATTTCCAACCAAATAGCTTTTGAAAAAGTCGTATCCAGAGTGCCTTTACTATTTAAATTTCATTTTGCATTACTTTTGTTAAAATTAACCCGACACTGCTGATCTGTTTTACTCCTGTACCATTTTCACCAGATATGCTCCGTAAGGTAATGCGAAATCGGCCTGAAGGTTGAACCTGCTTTTGGTAATAGTACTTTTTCTAAGCAATTTACCAGAAATTGAATATACTGAAACAGAAGTGTGAATTCCTTCGGAAGGATTCGGAACTGTAATTACCCTGTTACTAAAAGCGGTGATCATACTGCTATGATACTTACTTAAAGATGTATTCGTCTTTGGAGCAATAGTTCCGACGATCGGGTCATAGTAGTATCGGATATTCGGTTTCTCTGGTGGCAATTCCATACCATCACCCAGAAAGAAACCAGGATGCGGTGGCTGGTTGTATGCGACATTCTGCCATACTATAGCCAGACGGTACTGACGGTCATGCATAAGAGTGTAAAGCTTATGATTTGTAGGAATTGTCGTGGTGAAAATGCGTAATTTACCACTGCAACTGAAAATCACCTCTTCACGCCAGTCACCAAAAAGATCTGCCGAAAGAACCGGCGTCGATTTTGTTCCGTTTATAGAAGTACATCCGGTGGCTGTAAGAAGAACTCCACCACCATATTTACTTATCTGATTGCCATCGAGTAGTTCTCGCAACAGATCACCATCCCACCAGCACAGGAAATTGGCAGAGCTGGGAGTCTGTCCAGCACTTTGGTTTTTACAGCTTCGAAGATCGGGAGTTCCACCCCAGCATTCCATCCCGGCATGGGCTGCGGTCAGATCTGCAGCCACACCTCTCATTACATCCTGTTTTTCGGCTCCACCCCACAAAAGCTCTCCGGTTTTCGCATCAAGAAGAGTATATCCAAATCTCCCGGCAGTTCCATTTTTGTTTTCATGGATAGACCAATATTCCAAACCTGGCCGTTCAGGATTGATATCGCATAAATGTCCGGCATCACCATGCCCCTGGCCACTGTTCCATAATCCTTTGCCATTATCATCGATACAGCACGCGCCATAAACGATCTCATCTTTCCCGTCCTGATCGACATCTCCAACCGTGAGGCTGTGATTTCCCTGCCCGGCATATTGGGTGTAACCCATATCGGAATCGAAAAACCATCTTTCTGTCAGTTTCCCATCACGCCAATCGAGTGCCCAGAGTGTCGTTCGTGTGTAATAACCCCTGCACGGTATAACAGATGGTCTGACTCCATCAAGATAGGCCACCGCAGCAAGGAATCGATCACACCGGTTGCCATAATCATCTCCCCAGTTTCCACTTCGATTTGGTTTGTATTCTACAGTAATCAGTTCGGCACCATTTTTACCACTGAAAATGGTGTAATACTCAGGCCCATCCAGGATTCTGCCGCTTGTACTGTTCCGGTAACTTTTGCTGTGATCTGCACCGGCAGCAGGACCGGTCTTAAGGAAACTGCCGGTTCCGTCTCTTGTTCCTGGAGCGGTTTTACAAGCGATCTCTGCAATTCCATCTCCATCAAGATCATAGACCATAAACTGGGTGTAGTGAGCACCCTCACGAATGTTTACACCCAGATCGATCTTCCATAGAAGTGTTCCATCCAGTTTATAGGCGGAAAGTTTTGGTTCACCGGTAACGCCGTCATGGGCATTGTCCTTGGGATCTTTTTCTTCTTTAAGTACTATTTCATAAACCCCATCGCCATCAAGGTCTCCGCAACTGGCATCACCGGCAACATATCCAGAGGCATTTTGAAGCGGTATTTCGATATAGTTGGCAGAAAGAATGAGTTCTGTCTTATTGGCTTGCAGCTCTATCCCGTCCACGATTGCTCTGACTGAATAATCACCGCTTCCGCCACTTCTATCTTCATAGCAGGTGGCATCGGTTATCGGCTCACTGTTAAGCTTTTGAGAACCTTTGTAAACATTGAAAGCGGTCTCATAATCTTCATGACCCAGAAGACGCCAACTAAGAAAGTAACCGTTAGCCGTTTTTACAGCAACAAGACCGCGACTGAGATTTTCCATGTATGATTGGGCTTTAACAGGTACCGATGTTATTGTTATTAATGAAGATATCATCATTAATCTAAAAATCTGGCTTAAGTGCATATCTCCTCCATGCCGGAAAATTATGATTAAGATAAGATATTTAAATTTCCCGATAATATCTACTCTTAATTCAGATGACCAGCTTTTATAACTTTTGTGCTGGATAAATGGTGCATCATTAAAGAATATCTTTTTTAAATGTCAAAAATGGAATTAACATTAACGGCTAATGCCAGATATGTATCAGTTTTTCATGTCTTTTTCCGGTATCTTTTTCTTCAAGTACAAAAAGATAAAGACCCCTGCTTACAGAAGCAGTATTAAATTTTATGTTATTGATACCTGATTTGAACTTTTTGAAGACTGCCGGCAAAACCATTCGACCACAAAGATTATACAATCGATAGCTGATAGTGGTTTCTTCAGGAATATAAAACGAGATCAAACCATCAGAGTACCTCAGATATAAATTCTTAATATGTGTTTTTTTTGTTTTCTTCGATTGGATTGCACAATTATGCAGGTTTTCATCAGAATAAGCGACAAGATCCAGATTAGGTCCGCCATCGCTGCTTAATGATGTAAAGGTGATCAGGTTACTTCCTTGCAGAAGCTTTACGCTGAATTCTTTACTTTTCCAATCTGTCCATGAAGAACCGGGCGGAAAAATGATTGAATCAATCTGAACTGTGCCGTTAACAGAAACAGAGAGCATCCTATTCGTGGCACTTCCGTTTGCATAACGAAGGATCAGTGAAAAATAGGAACTGATATCGGAGCAGAGTGTTATTGCTGCAGCAGAACCTTTTTCATTGGTCAGGTTTAGATACCCTTTTCCAATAAACCCAGGGTTGGTGCTTTCAAAAACACCATTATATTCCAAAGCATCTTCACTCTGAATTAATCCGCTGCAGGAGATTAAGCCGGTCTCGCCACCTGCACATATTCCGCAGGAGTCTATAAAAGCAGTACCACCCCAATCGCCGTTGCAATCCTGCTGACAGGGTATTTTATCGGTTGTCCCACCAGCACAAACACCGCAATTATCTATAAAGGCAGCACCGCCTTTTATACCAGCACAATCCTGGACAGTATCAGGAGAGCATGGGTCAAAATCGGTATTTACTGTCGGCCAGCCATTCTGCCATAAAAGTGTACTAATTTTAAGTTTTGATATACCGTCTTGTGAAGCATCATAATAATGATAAGACATATATTCTTTGCCATTTTCAGAAAAGAAACCGAAATGACCTGGTCCGATAAAGCGGCCTTCGGTTTTTAGAATAACAGTGCCACCTCCATTACTGGTTCGATTGCCATTTTTATCCAGATAAGGACCGGTTGGAGTAGGGGATCTGCCTACGTTTATATAATAAGTGCTGTTTACACCATTACAGCATTTTCCCCGGTTGAAAAACAGATAATAATATTCTCCATGATAAATAATACCTGCAGCTTCCGGATCGTTGTTCGCTAAATAATGAAGTGCACTTCTGTTTATGGGTTTCCCAGTTGTGGAGTCGATTTCTGTCATCACGATACCTGACCAGAAAGAACCATAAACCAGCCACACTTTTCCATCCTGTCGTATAATAGCGGGGTCAATGGCGTTGTGATCAGAGGAATTATTTGTGGAAACCACCATCCCCTCATCATTCCATTTTGGATTATTCAGGGAAGGTGATGTTGCCAGACCAATAGCAGATTGACGGGAGCCAAAGCTTGAACATGAATAATAAACATGCCACCGGTTGTTCATGTAGAAGACATCGGGTGCCCAGAAGTGACCATAGAATGAGGGCACATAGCTGGTAATCCACTGAGGAAAACCGGACGGGAAAATTACCCCAGCCCGATGCCAGGTACACAGGTCGGTAGAATAGGCGTACTCTATACCGTTACTGGTATAAAAGGTGTAGTAGCGATCATTTTCCTTTACTATAGTAGAGGGGTCATGTATCCCGTAGTCTTTCTGTGCAAATACTGGTATAAAACAGATAAAAACACCTAATGAAAACGGGAAAAACAGGTTCAAAATTGACTCCTCTGGTTTAATTTATCAGAATTCACTGGATATTTGCAATCTGTTATTTCCTCTCTCCAGCTTTATCATGGGAACTTAGCCTGTTGGCAATAAGATCCTTCTGTTCCTTAGCGGATCATGGCCAATGGAATAATCAATGTCCCATTTTCCATCTTTATTTTTGCCAGGCAGACCCTGTTGGCCATCTTGCCGGAAACCGGTATGAATGCAACTTTGCGGTTTACTCTGGTCTGTGCGATGACTTTTCCGGTTATGTCAAAAACCGTTATGGAATGGCATTTAATATCCTTCGGAATGGAAAAGAGAAGTCCACCTGCGGTAGAAAACCAAGTGATTTTTAAAGGAAAATTCTTCTGATTTTTCGAGGGCTTAACTGACATGGGAATGTATTCCGGGGGTGCAGTGTAAATTTTTTCCAGATTTCCGGTAACGTAGAATTTGCTGAGCATTATAGAGTTTTCATTACCGCTTGGCAGTTGAACCTGAAAGCGAATAGCGGTGGTCTTGGATAAATTCAGTTGATTTTCACCACCAAATCGTGGTCTGAAACCACTGATAGGCAGCTTATATTCGGTGGCTGTAGCTGTGAGATAGAGAGAATCTTCGTGGTAGTTATAATCACCGATATCAGAGGTAATAATCTGCACCGATATCGCCAGGGGAGTGCTCGATTTGGCATTGAGAATTAAGGTGTCTATACCGGTCAGATCCAGGTTCCCGTCAGGCGTTGTGCAGTTCCATTCCAGTGCGGCGTAGGGATCAAATCCAAGATTACCCTGATCAAGATGATAGGACCATACGATCCATTTTTTATTATCCATAGTTTTTACAGTGAATTCTTTAACAGAGGATTTTCCGGTTTTCCCTTCATGGCTGTCCAGATAACTCTGCCATACATTTCCAATAAAAGGATTCAGGTCATCATCTCTGAAATCATCAATTATAAGCCGGTTGTTTTCCATCAGATCGAAAGATTTGCCGAGCCACACTTTATAGTGGATGGGTTTGGAGAGGGCTCTGGCACTAACATTTACGTTATACCATCCTTGTTTCATTACAGCGCCGTTGGAATTGAGGCCATTCCAACTGACAAACAGAGTCTCGCCGGCACCAGAGAAGATTCTGCTGTCTGAGCTATCGATGTGAACAAGCTCTACATTCCAGCGGGCATACTTGTTGAAAATTCCATTAACGGTGAAAGGTGCAATTGAGGCATTGAGATCTCGGGTGGAGAAGATTGGTTCTACTTTCCATGCCAGGGGGGTAAATGGATCAGGATCTTTCAGGTCTTCCCATAAATTGGTAAAGACACCCGAAAGCATTGATGCTCCAAACCATGCCAGAAACTGATCGAAATACATCTCATTGTGGAGTGTATCTTCATTGTTGGGATCGGATGATTTGCCCCAGTAATCAGCACCTGGCTCGTAGTATTTAAGAAGTTCATCACTGAATAACTGGGCCAGTTTTGCATCCCCGACAGCGATTGCCGCACAAGCCCACATTCCAATGGTCAGATGGCTATGTTCGGCTCTGGGTCGTTTAACATCATTTCCAAGGGTGAATGAATCGGTTTCAGGAACAACGTTACCATCCATCTGAAAGAAGTTTGCATTTTGAGGTGATTCAATAAAATCTACGGCATTTTTTAGAAATGCTTTAGCCCGTGGGTCCCCATACCAGAGAAAATCGGTTCCCAGTCTCCAGTAGATGCGGATGGCATCTTTATAGAGGTGTTTACTTTCTGCATAAGTGTTGTAACCCGCAGCTACAGGTTTGCCTTCAGAATTGGTGAAATCTGGAATCAGTCCTTTGGAATAGCCTTCCGATTTGGTAATGATGTTATAACACTCATCGATAAGACCTTTCCAGTTGTGGTCCTGCTCTTCGAATTCATCGAAAACCCGATAAAATGCAGGGGCAAAATATCCTGGATTGAGCAGATTTTTGCCACCCCATGAGTCACCAGGTTTGAGGTACCTGCCATCCTCGACCATGGAATTCCAGATATTATTGATAAGGATATTGGCCCTCTGTGCATAGGTTGCACCTTTAGGACTGGTGTGCTGAGTCCAGACATTTTTCTTAACCAATTGATCTGCAAAGATCAGGCATAATGCTATGTCCTCTTCTGCATCAGTTGCAGCGCCGGGTTCCACTCGCTTGTCAGGATGAATTCTCCAATTGTACCGATTATTCTCACTGTCGTAAAGATAAGTTTCACCGGCATCCCAGATCATATTGAAATATTCCTGATCATTGCAATAAAGAGCCAGAATCATCCCATAGCCGACACCTTCCGAGACAGCATCGCCCGGTGATTCGGAATAAGGACGATGAATCATTTTGATTTCAAAAAGATCAACATTTCTTTTTTTTATGCCTTGCCAGGTCTTAAGAAGTATGGAATCGTATGGAGTATCGACTTTGGGAAGCGGTGAGGGGAAAGGCAGCAGAGTCGCTGAGACATTTAAGTGGAAAAAAAAGGCACAAAAGAAAAGAATATTTTTTTTTGGAAAACAGAGCTTCATTATTATACACCTCACCAGAAACCGGACTTAATGAATGTTAAGAACTTTTCTATTAGTGTGTAGTAGATAGAGTGGAGTTCAAGATACTGGAAAAAAGGAAAAGATGGAAAACTATATGGTTGTACGATTCCAAACCATTGGAATATTAAGGAATTAAGGGACAATAGAAGTGCTGGCAGAAAATATGATCTGGAGCGCAAAGGAAACTGGAAATTGAAAGAAATTTAATAAGTCACTTATTATTTATAACTCTTTATTTTCTAATTCCGAGTGTTGAGTCTTTCGATGAAAATTTCAAATAATCAGATAAGAGCAATCATATCCCTGACAGCTGAATCCATACCGGTAAGTGTAGCTCTGGAAATGATAGAGTGTCCAATGTTGAGTTCTTCAATAAACTCGATCTGTGCTACATGGCTGACATTTTGGTAATTGAGACCATGCCCGGCATTAACATGTAAGCCAAGTTTATTTGCAGCCAGAGCAGCATCCTTTAATTTTCCAAGTTCTTCAAACCGTGCACCAGCAGAAGTTGCATTAGCGTAAGCTCCGGTATGAAGTTCTATGTGAGTGGCACCAACTCTTCTGGCGGCTTTAATTTCGTTAAGATCAGGGGTAATAAAGAGGCTTACCAGAATGTGGTTGTGACGGAAAGTTTCGATTGCTTTGGCAAGCTCTTTTTCGTGTTCCCGTACCGATAGTCCGCCTTCAGTGGTCCGTTCTTCCCGTCTTTCCGGAACCAGGGTAACCATAAATGGCAGTACATCAATAGCGATTTTCATTATTTCGGAGGTTAGAGCCATTTCGAGGTTGAGATGAGTCTTCACAACCTGTTTAAGAATGTAAACATCTCTGTCCTGAATATGTCGGCGGTCTTCCCGAAGATGTGCGGTAATCCCGTGTGCTCCTGCAAGCTCTGCTAGGATTGCTGCATGAACCGGGTCTGGATCGTTGCCGCCGCGAGCCTGTCGGATGGTTGCAATATGATCAACGTTTACTCCAAGTGTAGCCATCAGGTTTCCTCCAGTTTCAGGAACAAGAATTTGCGATTTTCAATAAAAATCTACTTTTTTTTTAATCGGTAAGCAATTGTTCCTCACCGGGATGGTTCAGTATTTCAGAAACGTATACCAGTTGTATTCCGTTTTGTTTAAGCTGTGGAAAAGTGTTTTGAAGTGCAGTGATAAAAGAATCTGAAGCGCGTCCGCTGACCAGAACCATACCGGTTTTTTGCGCTAAAACAGCGTAATAACGAAGTGAGTCTCCGATGATTTCGGCTGAATTATCTGAATTTATAGTGTAATCGATTTTCTGGTATGGAAGATTGATTCTTTTGGCCATAGATTCAGCAATAGATTTTTTACTTTCAGAGGTGATTACAAAATAGCCATGATGTTTTTGAATTTCTTTAAAGATGATTTTCATAACCCGCGAGTCTTCCAGAACCCGATTTCCGTAGAAATTACAGAAACCGGCAAAACTGGGTATTGTCTCTGCAGCGTCTTTGATAATAGATTTAATTTTCTCCTCAGGATAGTGGATTTTAATTTGTACTCCATCGTATCTGGAGAATGATTTAGGAAGAGGTTCCATGGGAAGCATGATTAAGATTTCCTTCTTGTATTCATTGGCTATCTGAGCGGTCCAGGTAGAGAGACGACGAGAACTGACTACAGAGACAGAAAGCGGCTCCGGGAAAGAGAGAAATTTAACAGTGGTTTGGTCTGCCTTAAACCCGAAATCTTCAACCAGAATTGCCATTTTTGCGGTTTGGCTGAAAAAAGTGGAGGCACGAAGTACTGTTAATTTCAACTGTGGAAAATTTTTTTTCTGAGATTGTAGATGCAGATATGCCCCTTTTCTCTCAGACTCAAAGCTACAGTCTTTCAGGCTATATCCAGCAGAGGCCAGTGAGGAAGAGATATACCAGATGACCCATTCCATCGGTTTCCCCTTTGGCACAGAAATTTTTATATTCAATGCAGAATCCTGTGAAGAAAAATTCTTAGGGATTTGTGGTCTTGGGACTTCAAGATCTTCAAAGCATCTGATTAAAAGGGAATCAAAGGAGGTCTCTTTTTTAACCGACAGTGATTTTTGTTTACCGGCAAGACTCAGTTTGAAATTGGACTGAAAATAATCGGAACGAATTCCAATAACGATTAAAAGTATTACAAAAATCACCGAGAAAAATGTAAGTATGAGTTTTTGCCGCATTGGTTTTTTGAAGATAAGAGTTTTTTTAATAATGCACTAAAATAGCCATTTCCGGACAGCTGTGGCAAGTTCAGGCAGAAATCAGATGAAGAAGAGTTCGATTAAAGTACCGGTAATTCTTGGGCCGACTGCAATTGGTAAGAGTGCGATAGCCTTGCAAATTGCAGAAAAACTTCAGTGGGAGATACTTTCCTGTGATTCGCGTCAGGTGTATCGCAAGATGGATATCGGTACTGCAAAGCCTTCTAAGAGTCAACTGGAAAGTATTACTCACTGGCTTGTGGATATTTTGGATCCTTCGGAGAGTTATTCTGCATTTGGATTTACTGAAGAGGCACTGCAGATAATCAGAAACCGGGCAGCATGTGGTAAAACGGTTCTGATCTGTGGCGGAACCGGGCTTTATTTTAAATGCCTTAGCGAGGGGATTGCTGCTCCGGTGGATTCTGATCCGCTTATAAGAGAAAAGTTGATGAAGGAAGCACAAATTGATGGTATCTCTGTTCTGTACAATCAGCTTCGAATAAAAGATCCAGATTCTGCTGCAAAGATACATCCTAATGATTTGCAGCGGATAGTGCGTGCGTTAACCGTTTATTATCAGACAGGCATACCTTTCTCAGAAATCAGAAGAGAAAAGAAAGGGATAGAGGAACTGGAATTTAAAGTGGTTAAACTCACCTGTGATCGGCAATGGTTATATGAGCGGATCAATAACAGAGTGATTGAGATGATTAATAACGGATTATTGGATGAATTTATGGAGTTGATTAAACAGGGTTATCATGAGAAGTCTCCAGGATTACAGTGTGTAGGATATAAGGAGTTATTTGATCACTATTATGGGAGGTGTACTATTGCTGAAGCTATTGCTCTTATTCAACAGAATAGCCGCAGATATGCTAAAAGACAGATAACCTGGTTTACTCATCAGGTAACTGGAACGATATTTGATGCTTCTGAAAGATGGGAAGTCATAAGAGATCATTTTTTGGGAGAATTATAAATATTCTACTTTCATTGAAAGTATTATTTATGTATCTTTTAAACCGCCAGGGTAAAAAAATTAAGATTTTTAAATAATATGAATATCAATTAGAAGTTTATCTGATCTGTATTTAATTGCATAATTAAAAAGCTGAAGAAAGAAACCAACAACACCTGTTATCGTCAGTCACCTGAACACCAAATTAACCTTGTTGTACTGTTGCCACAATTATATACTTGAAACATTCCTGATCATCCATCATGACAGGTTATTGGAATTTAGATAAGCACACTTTTTAATTTTCCCACATTTTAATTGTCTTCCATAGTGAAGAAAGGAGTACCTTAATGAACAGTGATGAATTGTCACGGGGCACAAATAACCATTATACCAGAAAACCTATACCTTCCAAATATAATGACAAGACTCATAATGTCTATGGCCCCGGACAAAACTTTAATTACGGAAATCAATCCTATAATGGTAATTCTCATTATAATGGTAATTCTTTTAATGGCAACCATAACAATCAACAGAATCAGCGACGCCGTACGGATCGCTTTAAAAGAGATAATTACAATCACAATGACAGATTGATAAAGCAGAATGATATAATAATCCGGCTTTTGAAGGAAATCCGTGATCGTCTTCCTGCTCCTGCGGTGATAGAGCCCGAATATTTCGAGGATGAACAGGAGAACCAGGATGAGGATCAGTGCATCGATTCAGCCGAGTGCAGCTCCGATGATCAGGAAATCCCGGAAGAAGAAATAGAAATAATGGAACCGGTGAATGAACACTATGGTTCTGAGCAGGACAGCGAAGACTACTCCGAAGAAGACCGCTGATAATTATCAGAAATGACTGACAAGGATTAGCTTTGACAGGTTTACTTTAAACATTTCAGGTTAATCCTCCGTCTTTTTGTGTTGCCTGCAATCATTTGATCTGGCAAATTATTGCTAATATATGTAGAATTTATTGGTATAGTTAATAGCGGATCAAATGTTACTGCGGATGAACCGTAATGAGGCAAACCTTAATTATCGTTCTGTCAGTCTTACTGATAATTCCAGTTTCGGGATTTTATAATCCTGTTTCAAAAACCCGCTGGAGTGCTATCCACAGCATACCAGATGCAGATTTGTTAAGTGGTGGAAAATTCCTGATAGATGTACATAATTTCCTCTATTCAGATCTGAATGATGGTTACAAATACAAACCATCAGCACTCCTTACTTTTGGGGTAATTGAGTGGATTAATCTGGAGGCAGGGTATGCTGGAGGGGGAATTTTTGGATTAAAAGCCAGGATACTTGCTGAAACCAACAGGTTCCTTCCTTCAATGGCAGTCGGTATTCATAATGTCATTTCCCATAAAGAAGCTTACAATTTTGGTTACTCCCCCGATTCTCTCAATAATGAGCTCTATTTAGCTTTTGCCAAGAACATAGAAAATATCAGACTGAGACTTCATGCAGGTGTTCAGTCGATACCTCAGAATGATAATGAGAAAGTAAACCCCTTTTTCGCACTGGAAAAGTTTTTTGGCAGTGGCTTTTATCTATCACTTGAAGGGCAGAGAAGAAACAAGCAATTCTATGGCTCAATTTTTGGCAGTTATCGGTTCCTTAAAAGAAAAATGGAAATAAGTGCAGGTGTAATCGGTTTTACCGGCTTTATTAACAAAGATGATGACAAAATTTCTCTGAAATTCACTACAGATGGCCAAAGCAGCTTTAACAGACCAGGAATTTTCCTAGGCATACGTTTTCTGGGAGAAATAAAGGCTGTTGCAAAAAATGATGGCTTTACCAGTATTGAAGACAGGGTAGCCCACCAGAACGAGTCTTTTAAATATTTGCAGAAGGAAGTTGATAGTCTTAAGAACCTTCTGAAAAACAGTAAAAACAGAATTGATAATATCGATCAGTCACTGAAGCTGCTTTCTGACAGTTCTGAGAACGAATACAACCAGTTGAAAAAAAATATAATGGAGAAGCTGATTGCCATAAAAACATTATACGAAGAAGAACCATTTGAACCGGAGAACGTAAAAAAGACGATACAGGAAATCGTTTCATATCGCGAAAAAATAATCCCGGTACTGCAGGAGATATGTCTGGATCGTAAAGAAAATTCTCAAATAAGAGTTTATGCGGTTTCTGTAATGGGTGAACTTGGTTCCAGAAATGCTGCAGATGCCCTGATTGAGATTCTTGCACAGACCCAACTTCCTGAGATGAAAATTGAAACCATGATCGGACTGGGAAAACTTAAGGAAGTTCGTGCCATATACCTTATGCAAAAACTTGCAAATGATCCTCATGAGGGAGT
This sequence comes from uncultured Fibrobacter sp., assembly GCA_964411655.1. Lineage (GTDB taxonomy): Bacteria > Fibrobacterota > Chitinivibrionia > Chitinivibrionales > Chitinispirillaceae > JAAYPC01. The sequence goes on along the minus strand of CAYPMS010000011.1, from coordinate 51,564 downwards.
TGCTTTCACCGCTTCTGAAATTCTTCAAAAACTGGAAAAGGAGACCGGAATAAAAATGTCTCAGAATAAAGCAGAGATTGTCCCTGAGAACAGTATTCCCGAAAAGAAAACAGGTAAATCATATGAAAATACTGTAAAGACAGCAGTTGAAAACGAAAATCCGGAAAGTAAGAATGAATCAAATATCAAGATAAATGTGGTGAATTCACCGGCTGTTACGGAAAGTGGCATTATCAAAGAAGAAAAAGCCAAAATTGATTCACTTCCGGTGCCTACGTTAAATGAAGAATGATGAAGCAGTTATTGATTATCCACCAAGCATGTTAATTGTACAAGTTGATAAGGATTACCGGTTCTCAAGAACAGGTAGAAGAGCTTCCACTGCCTGATCCACTGCCTGAGTTATTGCAATTCCCAGAATAGTTGATGAAAAAGAGGTATTCTGGAGATCGAAAGGCAAAAGATGCAAAGACTCCCAGCTATTTTCATTTTTCCTTTTCTGAGATATTTCGCCGGTGAATGATTCTTTCATTATGATTTTTCCGCTTTGGGTTTCGGTAAGTGAGATATCTAATTTTACCCTGGCAATTCTTGATTCGTAATATTCATCAGCTTGTGTGGTAATTTTTGCATATTGAAGAAGATCAAAGGAACTTATCTCTCCGGTTAACAGATAACTGGCTTTTTTGGATATTGCGATCTCTAACGGATTGGTATACGTACTATCAAGAAGTTCCGACCCGATTTTAATACTGCCAGAATTCAGTTTCCATGCTAAAAACCGGGAAATATTCTTTTCGATATTCCAATTACCTTTATATTCGGATTTGTTTTTAAGAATAGCAATAAGGCATTTGTTCTCAAGTTTGTTATTGATGACATGGAAGTCTCTTCTCCAGTTAATTAACTGTTTCTTCATAATCCGGTCAATCGTAGCGGCAGGGACCAAACACTTAAGAGAATCGATATCCGGCAGCAGAAGAGCTGACTGAAGGAAAGAATCGTTGTTAAATCCAAAAACTGTTTTATAAGGTGAACTTAAATAGTGATCACTACCATCTTTAATTTTACTTATTGACAAGGTACCCTGAAGCAGTCGGATTTCTGTAGATTTATCTGGCAGAAGAGAAATAAGAAAAGAACAATCACGCGGAGATGCTTTAATTGAAGGTGTATGGATAAAGAGTGTATTTTCTGTTTTTTGTGAACTTGTGTTGGTAATATTAAAGAATGCTGTTCCTGAAATGAGCGTGAAATGGCTTATGAGAGATTTACCTGACTTAAGCAGATTTACTTTAAAATGGGAATTCTGGTTTACAAAGACTATGACGTTGCTACTGCAAGTCAAGCGGATATGGCTTGAGGACTGCAATCGGAGCTGATCGTTATTGAATATTTTTTCTCCTGAGGAGACAATCTGCCACTCGAAACTGGATTCGCGCTGTATTTCAGCTCTTCCGGAAAGAGAGTCGATAACAAAGAAAGAAGTCACATCCGGCAAAGCTGTTTTCAAAAGAATGATTAGCAAAAAAGCTGTGATAGCATGAATTTTCATTTTTCTCCTCGTTTTTATATTATATGCTATTAGCATTTATTAGGCAAACAGGCGATATTCGCATGGCAGGGAAGTGGACTATCCAGTTCCATTTCAACAGGGTAATGCCATGTTTTCAATGAAAGAGAATTGCGAAAAAGAAGATAAATCAGTAATTTATGGCCCCGGATTTCTGTACATTAAAAAAAATATAGATTACACGATACCTTCTTTTCCTTGATAACTGATTGCCGATTCGTTATTTTCAATGTTTTGCAAGTTTTGAAAACCGAGTTACAAGGAGATAAAAATGGCTGTTAAATTGAGAAGTGCGATTACTACCGAAGGACGCAGGATGGCTGGAGCACGCAGTTTGTGGCGTGCTAACGGGATGAAAGAAGAACAGTTCGGAAAGCCAATTATTGCTGTAGTTAACTCTTTCACTCAAATGGTCCCCGGTCATGTTCATCTTCATGAAATCGGTCAGAAAGTCAAAAAAATAATCGAAGAACAAGGCTGTTTTGCAGCAGAGTTCAACACCATAGCTATCGATGACGGCATAGCAATGGGGCATGATGGTATGCTTTATTCACTGCCCTCACGTGAGCTGATCGCTGACAGTGTTGAGTATATGTGTAATGCACATATGGTTGATGCCATGATTTGTATCTCAAACTGCGACAAGATTACTCCGGGAATGCTGATGGCTGCAATGAGGCTTAATATTCCGGCAATATTTGTTTCGGGTGGTCCTATGGAAGCCGGTGTATATAAAGGTAAAAAGTATGATCTTATTGATGCCATGGTTATGGGTGCGGACAATAGTGTAAGCGATGATGAAGTAGCTGCTGTGGAAAGAGTTGCATGTCCCAGTTGTGGCTCCTGCTCCGGGATGTTCACTGCAAATTCTATGAACTGTCTTACCGAGGCATTAGGATTTTCTCTTCCGGGCAATGGTACTGTGGTAGCTACACATGTAAATCGTGAAAAACTCTTTGAAAAGGCCGCCCGTCGCATAGTTGAGATGACCAGAGCCTATTACCAGAGGGGAGACAGTTCTGTACTTCCAAGATCGATTGCAACAAGAGAAGCTTTTATCAATTCGATGTCACTGGATATTGCCATGGGAGGATCATCCAATACGGTACTTCATCTTCTGGCTGTTGCACGTTCTGCAGAGGTTGATTTTTCCATGAAAGACATCGACCAGCTATCAAGAAAAATCCCCGTACTTTGCAAAGTGGCACCCAACAGTTCCTATCACATAGAGGATGTCAACAGAGCCGGTGGAATCGTGTCGATTCTTGGAGAGCTTGCCAGAGCAGGACTTATCAACACGAATGTAAAACGGGTGGATGGTACACTTGAAGAAATCATCAACCTTTATGATTTGAAAAGTCCTGGATGTACCGATGAAGCAAGAAATATTTACAGATCCGGTCCTGCAGGAAAGGAGCGTAACCTGGTAATGGGTTCCCAGAATACCAGTTATGAGCAATTGGATCTCGATCGCAGCAATGGTTGTATTCGCAGCATTAAGAACCCCTACAACAAGGATGGGGGACTGGCTGTTCTTTTCGGGAATATCGCACGTAATGGCTGTATCGTGAAAACTGCCGGAGTCGATGAGTCGATTTTCAAGTTCAGTGGTAAAGCAATGGTGTATGATTCTCAGGAGGAAGCCTGTGAAGGTATTTTAAATGAGATACAGGCTGGGGATGTGGTGGTTATCCGGTATGAGGGGCCTAAAGGTGGTCCCGGAATGCAGGAGATGCTTTATCCTACATCATATATCAAATCCCGTCATCTTGGCAAACAATGTGCGCTTATTACCGATGGACGTTTCTCTGGTGGGACATCCGGGCTTTCGATCGGGCATATTTCCCCGGAAGCTGCATCGGGTGGAGAGATTGGCCTGATTCAAAGCGGTGATATCATTGACATTGACATACCTAACAGGACGATCAATGTCAGATTATCTGAAAAGGAACTGGATGAGAGGAGAAAGCTTGAACTGGCTAAAGGAAAAGATGCCTTTAAACCGGCAAAGAGAGCCAGGGTGGTTTCTCAGGCGCTAAGGGCTTACGCAATGTTTGCATCATCTGCTGATAATGGAGCTGTAAGAGTCTTACCGGATGAGCAGATCTCATGAAAACTTCTGTAGAGAAGCTTTATCAGGATTTTTTTGAACAATTTCCGGAACTCTCTTCATGTTCCTCAGAGATTGCCGGTGCTTTCGAAGAGATTTGTACCTGTTACCGGGCTGGCGGGAAACTGCTGGTCTGTGGTAACGGGGGAAGTGCTTCCGATGCAGAGCACATAGTAGGCGAACTGATGAATAAGTTCGCCATCAGAAGACCTGCCTCTGCGCAGATACGTGACAGACTGAACGAGTTGGGTGTAAAGAATGCCGATTATCTTTTCAGCAAACTTGAGCAGGGGCTTGCTGCTATTTCTCTGGTAAGTCAGACCTCACTGATGACCGCTATTATCAATGATATAGGTGCAGACATGGTATTCGCACAGCAGGTCTACGGTTATGGCAAAGCAGGTGATGTTCTTCTGGCTTTGAGTACTTCAGGTAACTCTACAAACGTGGTAAATGCTGTCAACGTTGCCAGAGCAGTTGGAATGTCAACCATAGGCTTTACCGGAGAAGATGGCGGAATCATGAAAGAATTGTGTCATATTACGATCCGCGTTCCAGAAAGAATAACCTGCAAAGTACAACAGCTGCACCTTCCGGTTTATCACCTGTTATGTTCCATGGTGGAAGACGAATTTTTCGGGTAAATTAGAATCTTTTAACCTTTGCTTCACGCAAGTCACTTGGGAAATGTCATGGATAATCTGCCGGTTTCAGGAAAATCCAGTCGCGAATTAAAAATTAATCATGCAATTAATCTTGGCCTTTTCAGCAATCTTTTTCTGGCTATTCTGAAAATCGTTGTAGGAATATTGGGAAACAGCCGTGCGCTTCTGGCTGATGGTGTAAACTCCACTTCAGATGTGGTTAATTATATAGTGGTCAAGATATTTGCGCGACTTTCGTGCATGCCAGCAGACCGGGAGCACCCCTATGGTCATCATCAGATGGAAAGTATTTCTGCTGTAGTTGTGGGAGCATTTGTAATTACTACTGCAATTGCCATATTCTGGGATTCTGTAAACAGGGCATACGAGATGTTTACAAATCATGTTACCGTAGATTCTACAATGCAGAAATTCACTCTTGTGACTGCCTTTTTTACCATTGGATACAAATTTATCCTCTACTTTTATACTAAGTCTGTGGGCAAAAAGACAGATAATACTGCTGTTTTAGCTCTGGCTTACGATCATCGGAACGATATTTTTGCATCTGCCGGTGTAGCGGTTGGTATCGCAATGAACTGGATTGGGCATAGCTGGGCTGATCCGCTGGCAGGAAGTATAGTGGCATTGATAATTTTAAAGACCGGGATAGAGATTTTGCGGGAATCATCTGAAGAGTTAATGGATACGGTTCCTGGAGAAATACTGGAGAAGCAGATACGAAAGATAGTTGCTTCCATAAAGGGGATAAATTCAGTGGAAGAGATTTCCGCTCATCGGTTCGGTCCTTACCTGGTGATAAATATCACGGTATGTATACATGGTAATTTGCCGGTTTCTAAAGGAGATGCTATTGCCACAGAAGTGGAGGAGCGTATTTATAAAGAGATTGAGTTAGTTAGAAAAGTTTACGTGCATTATCATCCGGGAAGTCTTCAACAGGAAAGTACTTAATTTTTTAATCAGAGCGAAAATTGTATATGGTTATGAGAAGGCCAAAAATGGCCTATCCGTTTTTCAGGATAAATCATGACCATTTTAAGGACTCGAAGCAAATGTTGTATGCGAATAAGATTAAAAAAACTCTGGGAGAGCTGAAAAATGACAAATTAGTAATCATTCTGCTGCTAATTTTGTTTAAAACTGTCTTTGCTGCTGAAGAAATAACAGTTGACTGTCCGTATACAACGGTTCAATCGGGGACACGTTCTCCATTACGTGTTACATTCTCCGAGCCGATGATTCCTTTTGGGTTTTCACGGGATTCGGTATCTATGGAACCAACACTGACTCCAGAAATTGCTGGAAAATGGAGCTGGAGTTCCCAGAGTACGCTTCAGTTTATACCCGATTCCCCCTGGCCTAATGGGAAACGGTATGAGTTGAAGGTTTCGAAACAGACTGAATCAAAAATTTCAGGAGAAAAGCTCAAAAACTCTTTTAAAAGAACGATTTACAGTGGATTGTTCACCGCCAGGTTTGTTAATAATGATACCCTTCTTACTATCGATTATGTTAATGTAGTATTTTCTTTTCCAGTTGAAACAGATTCTTTACGAAAATATATAAGCGCAACAGTACCTTTTGAGATAAGTTCGTCAGATAACACCTCATTCCGGATACGACCGGAAAGAGGCTGGCCATCCGGAAAAAAGATTACACTTACTATCAATAAAGGATTGAGTCCATCAGGTGGAAACATCCCTCTTGGAAAAAAACTGTCTACCACTTTTTTAGCGAGTGACAGCCTGATCTGCACTGGTCTTTACAGAAATGATTCACTCGTTTCACCTGATGATTCACTGTTCCTTGAAGACAGGTATACGCTTCGTTTCAATCGACCTCTCCATCCTGATGCAATTTCTGATTATTGTTTGTTGAATAAAAAACCATTTAATCGCTGGTTTTCAGGAAATGAGATTGAGATCAATTATTTATTGGGGACTGCGACCAGTTGTACACTTTCATTCGATGCAGGAATGCCATCTGCCGACAGTGCCTTTTTGTTTACGGATCTTAATTTCGTATTTAAAGGCGGATATAGCCGTATTGATACACTATTGCCACCCTTTTCAATCAGGGATGTAATAGTAAAATACAGCTCTGAAGATTCTCTTCCTGACCACAGACTCTCAGATAAAAAAACAGTGGTTGTTAAACCTTCAATGCGATTCGAATTCATTTCAGACAAAGATAATTTCATTAACAAGAAAAACTCGGGGCATATCATTTGTTTAACTTCCGATGGAATAGATACACTGTATGACCAAGCAGATTCCGTACTTTATGTAAAAAACGTACGTTTTCCCTCAGATGAACAATGTACCATTATTGTAAAAGCCGGTTATCGTCTGGGAGATTATCAGCTTAAAAAAGATTTTGTTGTAAAATTTAAAACATCAGTTCACAGGTATAATGAGACATGCCGGACAGTTATCAATACCTGGCATAATAGAGGATCCTGTTGGGACTGGCCAAAACCAGCCCAATATACTCTCCTAACGGAAAAACCAGCTATACCACTTGAAATTTTTGGTAAACCTGACATTGTTACAGCAATCAGAACAGTCTCTTCAGCTGAATTTCTGCTAACCTGCGATTCAACAGGTATTTTTTCTCATAAGTGGCATTATGATACAATATCATCTAATAAATTGGCTTCCAACTGGTATACCTATGTTCCTGTACCACTTGGAAAAGTGCTTTCCAGTCAAGGGAGGGGGATTGCAGAGGTATTACTATCTGTTAATAATAGCACCTTCGATACATTGGGATATTTTAAAGTCACAGATTTAGGAGTACAGCTGTTGCGAGGAAGACTCATAACCGCAGCAGCGGTTTCATCACTTACCAGAAGAGCCCCTGTAACTGGAGCTATTGTTTCATTTTTTGATAAAAACCGCAATGTACTTGTATCAGGAATTACTGATACCGCCGGACTTTTCTCTGTTCCATATCGACTGGATGTGGCATATGTTTCGGCGATATATGAAACAGATACTCTGATTGAAAATGTTTCCGAAATCAGCCTGATAGACGATGACAAAATGGCTAAAGGCTCATTGTTAACTGATCGAAGCATTTACAGACCTGGTGATACCCTTTATTATAAGGGAATTATGCGCAAGTTTGTTGACAAGTGGATACCAATGACCAATGATTCCATTATCATTACGGTTGCATGGGAAGGAACGAAAACATTTAGAGATACTGTGTCTTTAGTTGATTGTGGATCGTTCTCCGGGAAGGTGTCGATACCTTTTGATGTTAAATGCGCCAACTTTTGTCTTACAGCAAAACCGATGCATTTACGTTGTGAAGCACTTACAAGATCTTTCAGTGTGAAAGATTTCCATATGGCTGAATTATCAGGAAGCGTTGGTCCAGGCTGGATTGTGGGGGATTCTGTTTATTTTCAAGTTTCAGCACGCTGGTTTCACGGAGGTGCGGCCGCGAATTGTCCGGTTTCCTTGAAATGGTTAATCATTCGAAATAATTACAAAGGGTCTGATCACTTTACATGGCCCGAAATAAGAAAACGAACCTTGTTTTTTTCAGATTCAGGTACTGCTATGACCGATTCCAATGGTACAGCAATTGTAGCCCGTAAGCGACTGGCTGATGACAGTGGCGCAACATATGTGCTACGAACAGCCATTACGGTTCATCAATTCATTCGGTGGAAGTGGGAAATTGTATAGATATTCCGGCAGGCAATTATCCCTGCATCGGTTTCTTTTTGAAAGAGAATGACACTGAAAAGCAATTGTTATTAAAAATTACCAAAACAGATGGTGATATTTTACAAAATCAAAAAATTGACGTTATACTATTTAAAAAAGAGATAAGAAAAAGACGAATCAAAAACCGCTGTGGACTTCCGGGAGTCATGCGTGATATAATATCTATAAAAAAATATGCTCGAAATTTTGTATCCGACACATCAGGGATCATTTGCATACCGGCAGGATCATTGGGTGAAGGAAGTTATGAGGTTCTGGCATCTGCTTCAGATTTGTCTGAGCCAGATACATTCAGGTACAATTTCACAATCCGATCTTCAGATTCAGAACAGATTTTAAAAAGAGAATTAACTGAACTCAGTAAAGAAAATAAATATTCTGTCGCCTTAGTTGATTCATGTATATACAATGTTGGTGATACAGCACGTATTGCACTGAGCAGTGAACAGGACACCTGTACAGGTGTATTGATAGTCAGGAGAGAAAACATTTATGACTATCGCTGGTTTAGTTTGACAGGGAAGGATACGGTGATACCACTTGTGATCCGTGATGAATTTATTCCCTCTGTTTGTGTGGAAGCAGTTTTTTACCCTCCATTATGGAGAAATGCTGATGGTCTGTCGTTTAATCAACCGTTGGGATTCAAAACCGCATCGGTTACGGTTGCTGTTTCAAATGCATCACGACGTATTCCGTTAAGTATCACTACAGATTCATCATCTTATGCTCCAGGTGACAGTGTAACCGTAGGACTTTCTATACCAGCGAAATTTGCATCAGCTACGGCATTGGTGATGGTCGTTGATAAAGGTGCAATACAGGTCTTTGATAAAAAAATTCCGGATATCAATACTGTATTTTCAGGAGAGCATTCAGACCCGAAACAATTTGTCATTGATTATTCATTCGGATGTTTTCACGGGCCGTTTAATTATGACAGCTGTAATGCCTTAAAGCTTAGACCACGAAAGCTGGGAAGACGCGGTGTACCTGGAATCGGATATGGAGCAGGAAACGGGTCGGGTTTTGGCATGTCGCCAGCATACATCGATGATCTTATTGGTGGTTTAATGGATGGTGATGGTGGAGGGCTTGAATTAAAACGTAGAGGGGGAGTGGCTTTGCGTGATCCGATAAAGCCCTGCGCATATTTCAATCCTGGTGTGAAATTCGACAGTAGCGGTAAAGCGACATGTCGATTCAAACTTCCTGGCAACCTGACCAGCTGGAAAGTGATGGTCACTGTTGATGATACCACCTGCTTTGGTTCTGATACGATTAGCTTTACTACAAACAAGCCGCTTATGATACGTCCGCAACTTGGCAGAATATATTCTGGAAAATCGCACAGAGAAAGAGTTGAAAATCTGTTCCGGTATTTTTTCATCATCGGACACAGCGCGCGATTCATGTGAGCTTGTAAAGAACAGTGAGCGCTTTTGCTATTTCCCATTATATGGTAGAAAACCGGGTATAGACTCACTGCTTTTTTGCGTCAAAAGCGATTCATTTTCGGATGGAATAAAGCTGTCTGTAACCACCATCGACGAAATGATCAGAGATGTTCAGGCTATCGGTGGTTCAACAATGGACAATGTTACCATTCCACTGGTACTTCCTGAATTAAAAACAGCCAGTAACTGCTCACTTGGAATACTCCTGTCAACCACCCGGATGCAGAAGCTTAGTGAAGGCATTCGCTATCTTTTTAATTATCCGTACAGATGTCTCGAACAGCAAAGCTCCAGAATCTTTCCGATTCTTATGCTGCAGGACTTTGCTAAAAGATTTAACCTGCCGGCTCTACAAAATGATGGTGAGAAAAAGGAAATTCAGAAATATCTGAATCAGATTGGTGATTTCCAGAATAAAGTTGATGGCGGCCTTACGTACTGGAAATCCAATTCCGGCACGTCCTATCCCTGGCTTACGGTGTACGTTCTTGAGATAATGAACAGGGCAAAAGCAGATGGATATGTCATTGATGAGAATGTGTATCGGAATGCAGTTAAATACGTAAAAAGTGAGATGAATAAAGTCACAAAAGATAAGGGAAAATCGATTGTTGACAGTTATACATTACTGGTTCTGGCACAGGCGGGTGAAATAGACTGGAATGCAATTAAAAAACTTTATAAAAACAAAAATGAACTGCCACTCTCTGCCCGGATTTATCTGCTTAAAGCTATTCATATTTCAGGAGAAAACAAGCGCTATACTGCATCACTGCAAAAGAGTCTAAGAAGAGGGCTTATAGAAAAAGACCGTCTGGCCTATTACCTGCCTGAAAAGTCAGAAGTGTTTGAGTTCTGTCATCAATCCCCTGTTTGTCAGACCGCTCTTGCACTTGAAGCTCTTCTTACAACCGGCTCGAAGAGCCGTTATGATGAACCGATGATAAGATGGCTTACTGAACAGAGAAAAAGCGGAAGGTGGAGAACAACACAGGAGAACATGGCAGTATTCCGGGTTTTTTCGGCCTATACCAGTATCTATGAGAAAGATGTACCGGCCTTTGATACAGATGTAAAATTCGACGGAAAAGAATGGTTCACCGCTGCGCTTGAGGGGCGTGAGGGTGTTTCAGAGTACAGATCCCGGCAAATCAATTCAAACGGACTGCTAAAAGAAGCCAAATTGTTAATTTGCAAATCAGGATCAGGAAGGCTTTACTATGATTTATTTCTTTCGAAAAGCCTTCCATACAACACTCCGGCTGCGAGCTCCGGGATTACCATAACGAGAAATGTAACTCCTCTTTACAATACAATACACTCAACATTTGATCAGACAAAACTTAAGATCGGTGCCTGTGTAATGGTTACTATTGTGATTCGCTGTGATCAGGATATTACCTTTACTGCGATTAACGATCCAATACCGGCAGGATGTGAAGCTGTTGATCCGGAACTTTTCAGTGGCGAACAGTTTCTTGCCAGAGAGATTACTGATTTCAGCGGTCCTGCAATACCGTCGCATTATGAGTTTCGCGACAGCCGGGTGCTGTTCTTTTTCAATGAGATGCCAGCAGGTATATACCAGCTTACATATTGCCTGAAACCAACTATTGCCGGAAAATTCAACTGGCCTGCTCCGTATGCAGAAGCGATGTATTATCCTGAGATTTCAGGGAGGGGGGTGTCCGGGGTGGTTTCCATAACTAAATAGTGGCTAATGTTCGTTTGATAGGAAATTAGATGACAGTGAGGCCAAGTTATTGAATACAGCCATGTCCATGATAACCCGATGCCCATTTTTAAAGCTTTATTACGGTTATTTTACTCAACTGACAATTGAACTTTTAAATTAATATTGACCAAAAGCCAGTGCCATCAATACCGGACATCCTTTTTTTTGCAGCTTCCGCGTTTTTAAACAATTTTTTTTCATCGATTCCATTAATCTGGTATTTAGTTTCCAATTCAATCATCAATATAACAAAACCGTTTTACCCTTATCGATATGTACCTTTGCGGTTGTGAAAATTTTTTCAGGGATAAACCCCGATTATTATGAAAGCATTGCCAAAGCCATCTCCAAGCAGCTTACGTGTGAGTGTATCAGGTTTAGAGCGTTTGGTAAATTAGGAATGTGAGAGTCTGGACACACAAAAAAAAGGTAATATACTGTATCAAGGTTCTTGTCCTTCAAATTTGAAATAATTTATACCCAAACCATCAAATAATGCTATAATATATTGTTTTAAGGTATTTTAATCTTTTAATGCAATAATCACAGTACCCAGTATCGGTTGCATGGTATCATGAATGTAAAAAAGATTCCGTGAAATTACTGTTTTCAGGAGAGATAATGGATAAAAACGGTGTGCCTCACGTATTGCTGATTGATGATGAGTTGTCAATATGTACCGGTGTTTGCGGTCTTCTTGAACTCGACGGATTCAAAGCCGATTATGCACTTTCTGCAGATGAAGGTCTTCATTATATAGAAACCAACCCCACCGTGGATATCGTGCTGCTTGATGTCAATCTGGGAAGAGGTCTGAGCGGTCCTGAGCTTTTGCCTATGATAAAAGAGAGAAACAGGTATGTTCAGGTCATTATGTTTACATCTCATGACAGGCTGGAAGTCGGTCTTATATGTATGAAAAGAGGCGCTCTGGATTTTATGACCAAACCCTTCGATCAGAGTACTTTCTATAGAATAGCCGCAACTGCTCTGGAAAAAAAACGGGTTGAACAGGTCAAGGACCTCTATATAGATATGGTTATTCATGATCTTAAAAATCCTTTGCAATGTATTTCTGGAGCGGTAGAGGTCTTGCAGGATACCATTGAAAATCTCTCTCCTGTACAAAAACGCCTTTTTGAAACTGCGACAAGCGGTATTCAGCGTATACAGATGATGATCGGCAATATTCTGGGAGTCACCACCTTTGAAAAAGGTACACTTTCTGCCAGAAAAACCCGATTCTCTCTGAAACCACAGGTTGAAAATGCACTACTTTTTTTCTCACCTCTGGAAATTGAATACAAAACCGATCCGGAAATAGAGATAACCACCGATAAAGATCTGTTTCTGCGAATTATTTGTAACATCGTCGCCAATGCACTGCGGTTTTCCTACCCCGATATACCGGTAAAGGTTTGTTTTGAAAAAACAGAGGATGATCTGCTTTTGGTTTCCATCTCCAATGATGGCTCCTTTATACCTGAGGAGTACAGAGAAGCAGTTTTTGACAAGTTTTTCGGGACTAACAAAACCGCAACTATTATCCAGGGCCAGAATTTCGGTCTGGGTCTGACGTTCAGCAAAATGGCTATTGAAGCGCTGGGGGGGAAGATCTGGATCGAAGGAGATAAGGAAATTCCCAGAACAATCTTTAAATTCACCGTAAAAACCGACTCTGATGATTCAAAAACTTAAGAAATTGATAAAAAACGATAGAGATACCCAGCAGCTCTCTTTGAAAAACCTCAGTATTACTCATAGATATAAACCGGGTCGTTTGATTAATAATATAAAGGTTTTATTTAAATTTGCCGATACTTTGAATAAGAACTGATTATAAGGAGATAAGGTATGGGAATCTCAGTTAATGGCCCGTCCGGAATTGATACTCAGTATATCATTGATTCTCTTGTTGAACTTGAGAAACAGAAAGTTACTAAAGTTCAGAACGAAAAAAAGGCATATCAGGTAAAGATTGATGCTTATTCAAAATTCAAATCATTACTTTCTGATCTTCGTTCAAAAGCTAATGCCCTTTCCAAAGTAAGTTCTTTTGATCTTTTTACCTCTAAAAGCTCCAACGAAAAAGCTGTAACTATAGAGGGTGGAACTGGTAGCGTTGATGCTCAATACGATATTCGGGTTTTTCAACTGGCTGCCAATGAAAAAATGATCAGTGCTGATGGTAAAATCACCAGTCAAACCGAATCCTTGTCCAGTATGGGAATAGGAGTGGGTGAAATAGATATTGGTGGTGTTTCCATCACAATAGATGAAGATGATACAATTCAGGACCTGCGATTAAAAATCAACAATGCCACTGATGAGGATGGAAAAAAGATTGGTGTGTCTGCGTCAGTGCTTAAAGTAAGTGAGTCGAATTATCGGCTGGTCATTTCGAGTAAAGAAAGTGGAAGCAGTGGAATAGAATATCGTGATATCTCAGGATCGACACTGCAGGATCTGGGCATAATTGTAAATGCCGATGGGGATAAGGGAAATACCAATCAACAACTACGCTCTGTATCTGATATTAGAACTGAATTTGAGGCTCTGGCTGCAGGACAAAGCATAACTATTGATGGTTTTGACCATGCTGGACGGGCCATAAGTGCAACGATAGTGAAGAAAAATGGAACAACTGCGGAGGATTTTCTTAACGAACTGAAAAACGCTTATCATGGAATGATTGACGCTTCATTTGATGAGTCGGGAAATCTGGTTGTATCCGATAAGGTGACCGGCAGTTCCAGATTAGCTCTGAATTCTTTAAATATCGGTGGCTCGGCTCATGATATGTCTGTTTCGGTAATAGGATATGAGGGTGCAGGTGTTCTTTCAACCGGTAAAGATGCTTATTTCAGTGTTGAAAATGTTTTCATGTCATCCAGTAAAAACTCGGCTTCCGGTTTTGTAACCGGTACCACTTTTCAGCTTCACAGTGTCACTGCAGATGAAACTGTTAAAGTGGAGTTGACAAGGGACACTGAAGGTATCAAAAAGAAATTCCAGGAATTGGTTGATGCCTATAACGCACTGTTACGGTTTTCAAAAGACAGCACCAAACATGCAGATCCTGATGACGAGAATAGTACAGATGGTGATCTGGCAGGTGATTCAACTACATCCAGCATAGTCTCTCAGATACGATCTTTCTTTCAACAGCAGTTTGATACTTTTGAAGGCACATACACCAATTTTACTCTTATCGGATTAAAGACTGATACTGCTACTGGCGAGTATAAGATTGATGATGAAATGTTTAAGAAAGCGCTGGATAAAGGTTTTGATGAAGTCGTACGTCTCTTTACTACAACTGGTGTTTCTAGCAATTCTGGAATAAGCCTGGGAAGATCGACTAAAGATACCAAATCAGGGGTTTATATACTGGAGGAAGTAGATGCTCAGCACTTCCGTATACAGCTTCAGGGGTCTTCTGAATGGTTTGTTTCTGATGCCCGTACAGGAGAGATAATCACTTTCTCTGATGGTCCGGCAAAAGGCCTTTCATTAACTGCTCCGGCAGGAAGTATCGGTGAAGGAACAGCGACTTTTTCTTTTTCCAAGGGACTGGCGGCAATTCTTGATGAGGCAGTAAATAAACTGACAGATGGGTCGGAAGGTACCGTCGCTTTGCGTCAGGAATCATGGCGAAGAAGCATGAAATATGCAGATGAACGAATTACAAAGCTTGAGGAAAGAATTGAAAACTACAGGTTAAGATTGGTAAAACAGTTTACTGCTATGGAACAGGCGATGAGTCAGATGCAATCGCAGGGATCTCAGTTGACCACATCATCTTTTCTGTATAAATGATAAAGGGGAGGCCATTTATGAAACAGGGGTACAATGCATACAAAACCGCTAATGTAGATACTGCTGATCAGGGGAGGCTCATCCTGATTGCTTATGATATAGCAATAATGAACTGCAAATTAGCATTGGAAAAATTCGATGACCGTCATCTGCTGGAGGAACGGACAAAGCATATTTTCAAAGTTCAGGATGCAATTACAGAGCTTTTGACTGCCTTGAAACTGGATGTAGGTGAGATTGCAAAAAATCTGTATAATCTGTATGATTATATGCTTCGATGTCTGGTGGAAGCTAGTGTAAAGCATAAAAAAGAAAAACTGTCTGAAGTGCTGGGATATATGGAATCACTAAGGGAAGCCTGGGCTGTAGCAGTTCAGAAAACAAAAATGGAAAACACCTCTGATGTAAAACTGAAGTCGATGGCGGTTTGAAGATGAGCACAGCGAAGATAACTGACATTTTAAGGCAGATAAAGGAACTTTACAGTTCTATTAAAAAGATTTCAGTACTGCTGGTTGAAAATTTCTCTGAAGAGACTCTGGAAAATTTCCTGAAAACAAGAGAAAACCTGCTTAGAGAGGTTTATTGCAAGGAAGCAGAATATTCCCGCCTCAAACTAAACACAGTCAGTTCAGAGGATTGTTTACAGCTTAAAGATGAGATAAGCGATCTCATAAGAACTATAATCTCTCTGGATGGTTGTATAAACGAAAAAATTACCTTCAGCATGAGAAATATCAGACAGGAGCTCTCAAATCTTCATGGTACTTCAAGAGCTGCTCTGGCATATACATCCCAACGTCGGATTTAAGATGATATGCCAGCCAAACCCGGTACCATATTAGGCAATCTGGACTTCTGAATCTGATATTTAAATAAATTACCCGCGCAGATTTTTCTGAAGAAATCCGATTATTTCTTTCTGATCTACCAGCTCTTCTGTACCATTAGACATATTCTTGCAACGGTACTTGCCCTCTTTTTCCTCATCACCACCCACAAATACGGTATAACGGGATCTGGCAGCATTTGCAGCTTTGAGCTGTTTACCTATATTAGAGATTTTGAGAGGAAATTCACAAGAGATACCAAAGGACCGGATTAGTTGGGCAAGGCTTATGAGTTCCTTTAATCCACTGTCACCTATAGCCACCAGATAAACATCACTGCGTGCAGATAAAGGTGGCAGTAATCCTTTTTCCTTGAGCAGATCTCCCAATACCACATCACCTGCGGCAAATCCTACCGCAGGAGTTGGTGGACCTCCATACAACTCAACCAGTTTATCGTAACGGCCGCCGCCAGCGATTGCACGCATACTTTTTTTAATATCAAATACTTCGAAAACAATACCGGTATAATAAGCCAATCCACGTACGATTCCTATATCAAAAGTGACAAAATCAGAAAACCCATAGTAGTTAAGAAGTTCAAACAAATGTTTAAGGTCGTTAAGTGCAGATGTTTCTCCGGTGTTTTGCTGAATCTGATCAAGAGAGTCGGATGCAAAGATGGCGAGAAATTTATTTCGAAGATCTTCACCAGGAATAATCTCGCTAAGCTCTTCTTTATATTGCTGTTCACTGATTTTGTTTTTTCTGTCCAGAAGCGCATAAAGTGCGGGGAATGAATCTTTATCAAGTCCAGAAGCCGTAAATAGCTCCTCCAGAAGTGTCCGGCTGGAAATTCTTACCCTGAAATCATCAGAAGTAAAACCAAGATCTCGCATCATATCAATAACTGCAGAGATAAGCTCTGCATCAGCGCTCACATCCTCTACTCCCAGAATATCCATATTCAACTGGAAAAACTCTCTTAATCGCCCTCTCTGCATCTTCTCATACCTGAATAGCCGAGGAATTGAATACCAGCGTATAGGCCTTTTGAGAGCATTTCCTTTGGCAGCTACCATTCGGGCAAGAGAAGGGGTCATTTCCGGGCGTAATGCCATCATCCGTTCTGCTTTATCTTTGAAAGTGTAGAGCTGCTTTTCTATTTCATCTCCGGATTTTTGAGTGTAAATTTCCAGATGTTCGAACATGGGTGCTTCGTAACATTCAAATCCGTATCGCTGACAGGTTTTTTTCCAGGTCGAAAAAATAAACTGCTGAAAAGACATCTCCTCCGGGTAAAAATCCCGGGTCCCTTTGGGACCGGACAAGACAGACATCAGTACTCCTTTTTATCATAAATTAATGAGCTGCAAACGTTGTAAAATACACTACGGAGGTGAGATGATTAATGAAAAAGTTTCATTTATGATGATGGTGATGGATACAGGTAAGTAACTCTGATGGATGTCATGAAGAAGGATCAGTATATGCAAAACCCAAAAAACTACCTGAATCAGGGTTCAAAAAAGTTCAAATTTGAAGTATTTATTGGGGTTGGCTTTGATATCTGAGAGAATGTTATCCAATGATTCTATTGCGGATCTCAGGGAATTGACAGTTTCTTTGACATCAGTAGCCAGCGTTCCATCGTTTAGGAGCGCTCCTGCAACGCTTCCATTCTGAATTGATTGATCCACCTGGTTGAGAAGAGATGCAAATTCAAGTGAAACAGAATTGAGGTTATGATAGAGAGTGGTATCTTTGATCAGTTTTGAAAAGCTTCCAGTGGAGTAGTTGATACTTCTGGTTAATTTTGTCAGGGAATTTATACTTTCATTAAGATTATTATAAAGAGAAGGATCAGAGATGAATTTACCTATTGAACCTTGCGGATTTATAGCCGAACTGATTAGAGTTTCTAGTTTCCCTATGGTAGTGTCAAGTTGAACCATAATGGATGCACTAAGAGAGAGCAGTTGTTCGAAACCGATGTTGATTTTTCCTGAAATAGTATCACCTGGACTGATCTGAGGATTGGAGCTGTCTCCTGGGTACACTTCTACAAACTTATCACCCAGAATGCCCATAGTCATTACAAGTGTATGTGCATTTTTAAAGATATTGGGAAGGTATTTCTGTTGAATGGAGATTCTT
Organism: uncultured Fibrobacter sp.; assembly: GCA_964411655.1. Lineage (GTDB taxonomy): Bacteria > Fibrobacterota > Chitinivibrionia > Chitinivibrionales > Chitinispirillaceae > JAAYPC01. Next base: position 33,475 of record CAYPMS010000011.1, on the reverse strand, counting down.
ACATAGGTACCGCTGCTATTGATAGTTATTTTTTCCACTACACCGACTTCTACACCGAAAAGCCATACAGGGGCTCCGGTCCTTAAGCCCTGGACATTAGAGATCCTGGTAACCAGGTCAAATTTCGAAGTAAAGAGGGAACTGAGATTTCCGGAAAAAAAAACGGTACCGAACAGGATAGCCAGAGCAATGGTGATTACAATGCCGGTTTTAAGACTTGACCAGGTTATTTTTTTTTGGTACTCGTACATTATTTTTTGATCTCCTCGTTCCAGTCTCCAAGAAACGTACGAAGCTCTTTTAGATCGGAGTGAAGAAACTGCTCCTTATTGCCATCAAAAAGAATATTTCCTCCTTTCAGAAACATGAAGCGACGAGCCAGTTTAAGGGCATCAAGGATTTCGTGAGTTACCACGATAAACCCTCTTTTAGAGTTACTGAGATTGAGAATCAATTCACGTATTCTGGCTGCATTGAATGGGTCAAGGTCACTGGTAGGTTCATCGTATAAGAACATGAGTGGTTTCTGTACAGCAAGAGCTCTGGCAATTGCCACTCTGCGTTGCATTCCTCCACTCAATTCTTCCGGCATAAGATCGATCGCATGTTCTACCCCAACGAAACCTAAGAGTTTACGGACGTTATTCTCGATTTCTTCTTCGCTCATGTGAGTGTATTCTCTCATATAAAAAGCAACATTTTCCTTTACGGTGAGTGAATCGAAAAGAGCTCCATCCTGGAAGACAATGGTAAATTTACGGCGAATAGAGCGTAATTGCTCTTCGGTTTTATTAGTAATATCCTCATCATCAATCAGAATCTTTCCGCTATCAGGTTTAAGCAGGCGCAAAAGAAGACGGAGAATGGTGGTTTTTCCCTCGCCGCTTCCCCCCAGTATGGCAATGGTTTCACTGTTGTTTATATGAAAACTGATGTTATTAAGTATCAATCGATAACCTCTGGAAAAACAGATCTTATCAAAAACTATGTTCATACCGGATACCCGAATGTAAATAGTATGATTTTTGTTATGATAAAATCGAAAAAAATTATCAGAATGGTGGAGAGAACAAATGCTCTGGTTGTGGAACTTTTCAAACCGACAGCTCCACCTCTGGTGGCAAAGCCGGTGTAGCAGCTGATAGATGAGATGATAAGACCGAAGACGAAAGGTTTAATGGTGCCTGAGAAAATATATTGGGGAATTAAGATGAGGCGGATTGAATCCCAGTAGACGGTACTGCTCTGGTTATTGACCACTGTGACAATGTAATAGGCGCCAAGAAGTGAAACCATATCAGCAATGATTGTCAGAGCGGGAAGCATAAGAATGGAACCGATAACTCTGGGAGTGATAAGTTTTTTTACAGGATCAATACCAAAGACTCTGAGAGTATCTACCTGATGTCTTAAAATCAGAGTTCCAAGTTCTGAGGCCATTCCCGAGCCAGCTCTTCCGGCAAATACTAAAGCAGCGGCGACCGGGCTAATTTCACTGATGATTGAAATTCCCACCACTCTTCCGGTATACATTTGCATTCCCAGAACAGAAAACTCAGCAGCAATCTGAAGCGACAATGCCATACCTACGAACAGGGCCACCAAGATAATAATAATCATGGTGCCTGCTCCAGTGTAGTCCATCTGTTCTATCAAATCTCTAAGGTAAACAGGCCGTCTTAAAACATTAATTACACTCTGAAAAACCAGTACATAGAAATTCTGTAATTCACTGATAGCAAGTTTTAATACCTGGTTAATTTTTTCCATTTTGTTTTCTGCAGATTAACTTTTTGGGGCAGATTTTTTTTTCTTTTGTTTCTCATTTTAAGAAATGGTACTTTCTTTTTTTAAGGCCTGCAAATGCTGTGCCGCCAATAGCAAGATGGACTTTGGTACGGATGTTGCTTCCGGTATGAAAACCGTACAAAAAAAGAAACATTTAATCTGGCATTCTGATTGCAGAACTATCACCGGTGAGTGGATTAATTTGGACTGTTTAGCGGGGGAAAAAATGCGAGTGATAGTTGATAATGATATCTGTACAGGATGCGGATTGTGTGCAAGTATATGTCCCGATGCTTTCGATATGAGTAATGAAGGGAAAGCGGTCCCTAGACACAAATCAGTTCCATCATGGTATGAACAGGAATATCAAAATGCCGCTGATAATTGTCCGGAGAATGCCATTAAGATATATTGTCAAGTTTAATTGAGGAATATATATAAGGAAAATAAAATGCCCTGGCTTTCTGATGAAAACCGGGGCTCTTAGAAAATTACTTTTTTTTGGCAGCCTTTTTCTTGGCTGGTTTCATTGCACTGGTAGTTTCCTTCAGAATTCTGTAAGTCTGAGGAATCGACAATTTAAATTTCTTGGCAATTGCTTCTACACTGTGTCCAGACTCGCGTAAGGCAACCATCTCCTTATTTCTTTCAGGATTGCCGGCGGTTCTTGATTCAATGCCATACTTCTTTCTAAGCTGATGAACAGCCTGCCTTGTGATTCCAAATTCTTCACCGATTCGAGCGTCAGTTTTGAATTTTTTCTGAAGTCTGATCAGCTCCGATTTGCTGATTCTTGCCATTTCAGCATCTCCTTTCATACAGGTGGTAAAAAAAAACTTTATAGTAGCATCTCTTAATGGATAGCAAGTAAATTGATAACGAATACGAGATTTTTATGAGGGAGACTATTATTTGTTGTAAAATAACTATATGTTTTATGATATGCAATACATTTTTGTGAATAATTACAATTAATTCTGTTGATTATTTTTTGATGAATAAGTCTCCCGCCTGAATCTTACGTTATCTTCCTAAGTAAAATTGATTATTATATACGTTCCAGTTTTATCAAATATTGCTTGTAAGATGCTTCTACGTAATTTTTATGGACTGATCGCTGTGTCATCTGACAGATCATCTCAGTGGTTGCATTGCAAAGAACAGCATATTTTCTCTTTAAGTCAGTAAAATTTTGCAGTTAAACCGGGGATAGCGCATATATCTGCTGTTAGTATGTGCTTTTAACTTCCGGATGCATTAGTTATGTCACAGATAAAAGTATCTGATATGAAATGCTTAGTTATTTTTGATAAAAGAAGGAAACCGGAGGATTGGACAAAAACCATACCGATGTTTCAGGTATGGTTTTTGGCACAGGTAGAGTTGAGGCTAATTTGAAAAGAATTCCTTATAAAGCGCAGATACTGCTTTTTTCTCATCAGAAGTATCTATACCGAAAATTATACTCATCTCGGAGCTTCCCTGGTTGATCATTTTTATATTTACACCAGCAGAAGAAAGTGCTTTTGCTGCCTGAGCCAGAACACCTATCTTATGTATGAGACCTTCACCAACAACCGATATAAGAGAAATTCCAAATTCAGTTCGGATATCATCAGGTTTTAGTTCTTCTGTAATGGTACGTATGATATTGTTAACTGCTTCAGGCTTGAGCTGGTCCTGATCCAGAATAACAGAAATATTATCAACTCCGGAAGGACAGTGTTCATAGGAAAGATCCATTTGCTCGAAAATAGAAAGTAAGCGTCTTCCAAATCCCTTTTCCCGGTTCATCAGAAACTTATAAAGAGTGAAGCTGCAGTAGCCACTTCCTGAAGCTATACCGATGATATCCCTCTGGCTGGGCAATCGTTCTGTAACCACCAGAGTTCCTTCATTTTTAATATTGTTAGTGTTTCTGATACGGATAGGTATTTTCTTTCTCATTACCGGACGTACTGCTTCTTCGTGAAGAACATTGAAACCGATGTAGGATAATTCCCGCATTTCTTTATAGGTAAGAGCCTGAATTTGCGCTGGTGAATCCACCACCTGGGGATGAGCGCTGAAAATTCCATCTACATCGGTCCAGTTTTCATACTCTGATACATCCAGTGCTTCAGCCAGTATTGCTCCGGTAAGATCTGATCCTCCTCTGCTGAAGGTGGCTACATCTCCATCTTCAGTATACCCGAAAAATCCGGGGAAAACTATAACCTGATCTGGAATAAGTCGTTTTAAAGAAGCAAGTCTTAATGACACTTCGGGAATTGGCTGGGCATCACCAAATACAGGTGTTACTATCAAACCAGCTTGCAAAGGGGAGATATAAGAAGCTCTGATGCCAATAAGATTAAGATATTCTGCAAATAACTGGCAGTTTATATCTTCACCGGCAGCTACTACCAGGTCTCGGAACTTGCCTGGATGAGATTTGTCGAAAGAGAGACGCCGGTCAATATCAGAAAGAATTTTCTGAATTTTTTCAGCCGGAAGATTCAAGGGCTGGTAAATTGAGATGAACCTGTCGATAATCTGTTTTATTTCATGTGAACAATCTTTGCCTGCCAGTGCCTTTTGAGAGGCGGCAATAAGAAGGTCGGTAACTTTGACAGGATAGGAAGGTGCTTTACCTGGAGCAGAAAGAACAATACAGCGGCGCAAAGGATTCTGCTCCATGATTTTTACGATCTGTTGAATTTTTTCGCTCGTTGCTACCGAGCTTCCTCCGAATTTACAAACAAGGTATTGCATAAAAACTCCGTCTAATTTTTTTAATTCAGGAAAGTTTATTATTCTGGTGAAGATAATTCTGTCTAAAATCCTGCGGGGATATGTTTGTATGACGCTTGAATGCACGAGTAAAAGAATTACTGTTTGGATACCCCACAGCTTTTGATATATCAGAAATAGAGTCCTGCGTCGTTTCCAGAAGAAATTTTGCATGTTCCATTCGTACCAGACAGATATACTGATAAAGGGTAAGTCCGGTTTCTTTTTTAAAAATTATGTTAAGATAGTTGATATCAACACCGCATTCCCTCTCCAATTCCATCTGGTGTTCCATATCAGAATAATGAAGATCCATAAATTGTTTGGCTTTGGCCACCAAACTTCTGGCTTTGTTTTTAGGAAACTGACTCTCTTCGATTATCAGTACTCCTTTTTTAAATAAAACAACCAGAATTTCCAGAATACGCGATATCGTAGCTAAACCCAGTATCTCTCTTTTACGATCGATTACTAACAGAAGATCAAAAATCAAACTTTCAAAATAGCTGCGTTCATGGTTTTCCAGTATTATTTTGCCTTCAATTTCAGAATTCCAGTAACATTTGGCATGCTGTGATGGTAAAAGGGAGAAAAGCAGTTGAAAGCATTCAAGGTTGCCTTTCTGATGTAAATAATTATGACGTTCCCCTAAATCCATTATTCCTAAAAGCCCGGGGCGAGCTGTACCGAAATTCTGGCGTGTAACATTCTGTAATATTCCACTGCCATCCAACTGGTACCATAATCTGAAGCAATTCTGTTGAAATCTTAATTGAGATTCAAACTTTTCATCACCTGAATACTCTAAAAAATCGATCCCCAATATCTCGATTTTCAATTTCTCAAGTTCAATAACCGGACGGTTTCTCCAACTCTGCAGACAGGAAAATGTCCGTAAAAAAGGAAATTTGATATGGGGCGTATATACCGGATTTTTAAATTGTGATAAAAGTTCTGCCTTTGTAGGAAACATGGTTTTTTAAAATATATTATGTATTTGATACTGGTGGGCAATTTATACTCAAATCAGAAAAGAAAGAAGGATAAGTTAAGACTAAAAGGCGGAAGATGGCAGTTAGAAGATAATTGGCAAAGTTTAAAGAGAACCCGGTATCATCCGTTTTTTATTCCAAATTCATTTAACAGTCTTTCTGCCAGTTTTTCCAGAAATTCATCTGAATTATAATAGCCGTTTTCAATTTTTGAACGGACCTCCGCGATTTTCTCGTTGCGGATATCTGGCAACGAAGACAATGAAGCCGCAATGGTATCAGACTGCGCCTTTGTTTCATTCAGAGACTGTGCACCGGATGAGATATCAGAGCGATCCGATATTTTAATGTTTTTAGATTCTTTATCTGTTTTGCGGCTTGCTTCGATTTTACGCAATTCTGCTTTTACAGGTTGAGTAATTGCATTGATACGCATTTAAAATCACCACCCTTCTGAACCTATATATATTATCGGCAGATTTCTCTGAATCTTTAGCTTCAATTTTCAGGCTTTAATGGTTCCCACAAGATCGAACATTGGTAAGTACATGGCTATAAGCGTACCACCGATTATAAGACCCACTCCCAGAATCATAACTGGATCTATTATGGAAGTCAATGCATCAATTGCAGCATCAACCTCTTCCTGATAAAAATCGGCGACTTTTTTAAGCATCTCAGCCAGATCACCCGTCTTCTCTCCAACCGCGATCATATGGATAACCATGGGAGGGAAAACACCAGTCTCTTTTAACGGCTCGGCAATTGTCTGGCCACCTGAGATTCTTTCCAGAGTCTTAAAGATCCCTTTTTCCAGCACCTTATTTCCAGCGGTCTTTGCAGTGATTGAGAGTGCATCTAATATGGTTACTCCACTGGTCAGCAGAGTAGAAAGTGTTTGTGAGAAACGACTTATAGAGCTCTTTCTCTCCAGATCACCAAATATCGGAAGCTTTAACTTTATAGAATCGATTTTCATTTTGCCTTCAGGGCTTTTATTGTAATAATAAAAGGCCATGCCTATAGCTCCAGCACTGAGAATGATTACATAATAATATTGGATCAGAAAATCCGATATCCTCATGACGATACGGGTTGGGAGTGGCAGAGTGCCCCCCATATCTGCAAACATCTGGGTGAATGTAGGGACAACGAAAGTAAACATAACCACTGTTGCCAGGATTGCGGCAATAAGGACTATAATAGGATAGGTCATGGCTCCTTTGATTTTACGACGCAGTGATTCCGATCTCTCCTGATAGTCTGCAAGCCGGTTAAGCACGACATCAAGATTGCCGCTGGCTTCACCTGCTGCTACCATGTTGCAATAAAGAGAATTAAAGATTGACGGGTGTTTCTGCAGTGCTTCTGCCAGAGTAGATCCACCCTGAATATCACTTGAGATCTGTTTTATAGCACTGGAGAGTTTCTTGTTTTCAGTCTGAGAAGAAAGAATGTCAAGGCATTGCACCAGAGGCAGTCCAGCAGAAGTCATAGCAGAAAATTGTCTGGTGAATCTGCTTATATCCTTGAGTCCTACTTTTTCCAGAAATGAAAAATTTATATCTAGTGATGCATTGCGGATCGAGATCGGACGTACCTTCTTTTTTCTTAACAGGCTTATGACTTCATTTTTGCTTTCTGCCTGAATTTCACCTTTGACCTGTTTGCCAGAACTGCTTACACCGGTATAATAAAAACGAGCCATTAATAACTCCTGAAGTATCGATTATTTTATTGTATACTGAATTTACACAATGACCGGTAAAGAATACTGTTCCCGGACTATTAATTTACATTACGAGCGAAAGCTCTGATTACTGTCCATAACTTTCAACATACTTTCCGGATCTGGGCTCCTGCCGACTGCATCTGTTTTGGTAATCAGTCTGCGCTGGTACAACCGAATAAGTTCGGAATTCATGGTCTGCATTCCATATTTCTGACCAATTTCTATCATCCCCTGTAATTGATGAATTTTGTCATCACGGATAAGAGCTCTTACCGCGGTAGTAGCAATCATTATTTCACAAGCCATAATTCTGCCTCCACCAATTTTTGGAATCAGTGCCTGGCTGATGATTCCCTCCAGAACCATTGCCAGTTGTGCCCGTATAGTGGCTTTCTGGTCAGAGGGGAAAACATCAATGATTCTGTTAATTGTCTGAGCTGCAGAGTTGGTGTGAAGAGTAGCAAGGGTAAGATGACCGGTTTCGGCTATGCTCAAAGCAGCCTGAATTGTTTCCAGATCCCGCATTTCACCAATCAATACCACATCAGGGTCTTGACGCAAAGCGACCCTTAGTGCGCTGGAAAAACTGTCACTGTCCTGATGAATCTCTCTTTGGTTAATAATACATTTTTTATGCTTATGTACAAATTCTATCGGATCTTCAACAGTTAATATGTGACCCTGGAGCTGGCTGTTGATTTTATCGATCATTGCTGCCAGAGTAGTACTTTTGCCACTTCCGGTAGGCCCGGTAACCAGGACAAGTCCATTGGGGCGTTCTGTTAATTTGGAGACAATAGGGGGTAGTCCCAACTCTTCCAGTGTTCTGATCTGAAAAGGAATCTGTCGGATTGCACAGGTACAGCAGCCACGCTGAAGAAAAACATTGGCCCTATATCTGGAGAGGTTTTGAACTCCAAAAGAGAAATCCACTTCCTTTTTTTGTTCAAAGACTTTTTTCTGTGACTCGTTCATTATACTGTAGCAGAGTTTGAGGGTATGGTCGGCAGTCAGTTTTTCTGCATCTACCGGTATAAGTTTACCATCAACCCGATACAAAGGAGCTGCCCCAACAGTCAGATGAAGATCTGAGGCATTGAGTTCGGACATCTTTTTTAGAAGATCGTGCATTGAGAGCATAATTAAAAGTACTATTTAAAATGTTTAAAAAAAAGAGCTAAAATGTCTTAGCTGGTAGCCCCCAGAACCTCCTCTACAGTAGTCAGGCCAGCTTTTAGTTTCTCCAGTGCAATGTGTCGTAAAGACAGCATGCCATCAGATATAGCTTGATTTCTGATCATATACGGGGGGGCTTTCGATATGATCATTTCCTGAATACCCAAATTGATTGGTAAAATTTCATAAAGACCAGCTCTGCCATGATAGCCGGTTTTGTTACAGAGTGGGCAACCCTCACCTTTGTACAATTTCAGATCAGCTTTCTCTTCCGGTGTTAAATTTAGAAATGGAAGAAGCTCATGACTATTGGCATCAATTTCAATTTTACAGTTAGTACAAATGAGTCGTATAAGCCTCTGTGCGATGATCAGTCTCACTGCAGAGGCGGTTAAAAAGGGATCGATCCCCATATCTGTAAGCCTGGTCAGTGTACTTGCCGAGTCATTTGTATGCAGAGTACTGAGAACAAGGTGCCCTGTCAAGGCAGCTTTTACAGCAATTTCTGCTGTTTCAAGATCACGGATTTCTCCAACCATGATAACATCAGGATCCTGACGCAGAAAGGAACGTAATGCTGCTGCGAAGGTCAATCCAATCTCCTGGTGGATATTGATCTGATTAATTCCTTCTATATTATATTCCACTGGATCCTCGGCTGTCATTATGTTTACATCAGGTTTGTTGAGGGTACTTAATGCCGAATAAAGGGTAGTAGTTTTTCCGCTTCCTGTAGGACCGGTTACCAGGACCATTCCATAGGGAGCATTAAGTGCCTCCTTTAGGTGGTGAAGTCCTTTGGGATGAATACCGAATTTTGACATATCCAGAATCAGGTTGGAGGCATCAAGAATTCTCATCACCACTTTTTCCCCGAAAATGGTAGGGGTGGTACTTACTCTTATATCAATGGTCTTCATACCCATTTTTATTTTCAGACGACCATCCTGAGGAAGTCGTTTTTCTGAAATATCCAGATTTGACATGATTTTTATGCGGGAAATTACCGATGAACGTAACCGGTATGGTAAAGGGGTCATCTCCACAAGTTTTCCATCGATCCTATAGCGCACTCTGAGAATTCTCTGATAAGTTTCTATATGAATATCACTGGCGTTTTTGCGTATCGCTTCAAAAAGCAGATGATTTACAAGTTTAACAACGGGAGCATCCGATATTTCACTGGAGATATCTTCCAGTTCATCTTCAGGATCTTCCATCAGAACTTCCAGGTTTTCACCTTTAAGATCGTTGAGTATGGAGTCAACTTCCTGAGTGTTCTCGTAGTTGAGGTTTATTGCCTCTGAAATCTCTTTAGCAGGAACCAAAACCGGTTTTATAGTACATCCGGTTAAAAATTTAACCGCATCCAGTATGAAAATGTTTTTTGGATCACTTATGGCTACAGTCAGAACACGATTGACTTTGTTTAAAGCGATAATGTTATATTTCTGGGCGATGTCGAAAGGAATCAGTTCCACAACTGCAGGATTGAATTCAAGTTCTTTTATACTAAGATTTCCCAGCTTCAGTTGCTTTTCAAGAAATGCGGTAATGACCTCTTCGTCTTCTACTGCTCTGATAGCTACTAAAGCCTCACCCAACAAGCAACCATTGGCGGTCTGGTATTTAAGTCCTTCCAGAAGCTGCTTTTTATTTATAATTCCATTTTCTATCAGTAATTCGCCAAGTTTTTTTGGCATTATTAAACCTGCTGCATTCTTTAGGTTTATGATCAACCTGAAACTGGATATTCTTTAATTCTTTATCACTATATCCAGTATGGATTCAGACATATTGAATTATACAGTTTAAAATGCAAATCCATCAATCACTGATTCTACTGTTGAGAATCAGCTTTTTAGCGCTTTGAACTCTGAATTCAAAACCGGTAACAGAATTCTTAAAAAAAAGAACATTGGGCATTCTTTTTAGCTCCTGATCTGGTTGAGAATTGCTGATAAGAAAGCGGGGACGGATCACTGAACGCAGTATTTTAACATTTGAGGAATTTTGGTTACACACAATTAAAAGGTCCAGTTTTTCTTTAAATGTTTCGAAAATCATGGTATCGGTTCTGAAATCACTATCGATTATAAGACCGCTGTAATTAGTGGTATGGAAAAAAAGTGCTGATGAGCTATCAGAGAAGATCGGAATGATTTTAGCAGAAATTTTCAGAGTGTCTTTTATACTGTGTGATGGATAAGGTCGTGGCCATCCATTGCAAGGTTCCGATTTTGGTGCATTAAGAGATGTCCAGATTCGGGGAGCAGACTGCAAAGAGCATGAATTAACCGGTTTTTGACTACAAATCAGAGCCCATGATTTAGCCTTATCGATTATATCCAGACATGGAATCTTATTATCAGTCACAATTAAAGTAAGTGGTTCCTTTTTTGGATATCGAGGATAACAGGCAACCACCGGTTTCCCATCTATCAGAAAAACCCTGACTTTCTCTTTTCTGCTGAAAGGGTTATTTTCTTCTTGATGAGAATACCAGGTTAGAGCTACAATAAAAGCTGTAAGAAGGATGATTTTAATGAAGTAACCAACACCAAACCGGCTTTTCTGAAAACTGAAGGAGTTTCTGTTTCGTATCAGTTCGTAGCGTTTGCGATGGTCGAGAATGTTTGACTCCTATTGATGAGGGAATTATTATATTAAAAAAGTATATACCAAATTTACGAAACAGTCAAACACACTAACAAAAATCAGTTTGTGCAGGAAATGTGAAATCATGAAAAAGACTCTTTTAATCAATATAATAATAGCCTTGATCTGGATCAGTTGCACGCCATTAGGCGTGTCCATGAAAAAAAATCAGGAAAATGAGAAAACCGAAGACAGTACCGTTCAGCAGACAAGATATGAACCACCAGCCAGTCCTGTTCAGCTCACCTTTTTAGATACTTTGAACAGAGGTAATGAAATAACTCTGGAGAACACTGATTTTCAAAAAGAAGAGTCGGTTCCAGTTTCGGAAGTCGTTTTGAATCAGGCTGAAGCTGTAGTAAGGTACAAGATTCAGCTGTTTGCATCGAGTCAGATAGAAACGGTGAGGGAGCTGAAGCGGCAGATTGAAACAAAAGTTAACCTGCCTCTATCTATAAGTTTTGAATCACCTTATTACAAACTATTGGCAGGAAATTTTTTACAGAGAGCGGAAGCAGAAAAGAATCTTAAAAATATAAAAAGTCTGGGATATACCGATGCCTGGATCATTTCAACAAAGGCAGCAAATAACTGAAAAGGTACATGACTGGTCGACAGGATTGTTTTAAAAGAAAAAGATTTATAGTTACAGTCGGGAAAGAGGTATTCTTACCGGAAAAGAAAAACAGAAATTTGGCTGATTTATACCGGTATTAAAGAGAGAAGTAATGGCAAGCAGTTCTAGCCGGCAATCGATTTTCCTGATCAGAATAGTCCTGATATTTTTTTGTCTATTATATTCCTGCAACCTGTTTGCAGACTGTGAACAGGATGAACGTGATTCATATCATATCTTATCAACTGCACTGTGGTCCTGTAATACATCCGAGGCATTAAGCATAATAAATTGCGGTATCAATCCGAATCTTACTGACTCCACAGGAACAAGCCTTCTGATGGCGGCTGCTATTGTGGGTTGTAAAGATATCGCATTAATGCTTCTGAAAAGTGGAGCAGATCCTGATTTACAGGATAAAAGTCAAAGAACTGCATTGTATTATGCAGTAATGCATGGAAATCATTCCATAGCTGAAATGCTTCTGGAGAGGGGAGCTTCGGTTAACCTCACAGACAGTAATAACGAGAATGTGCTGATAAGAGCAGTGGAAAAATCTGATTCTGAAATGATTTATATGTTGCTGAATTTCGGAGCAGATCCATTTGCAACTGATAAAAACGGTAATTCTCCTCTGATAAAAGCTATATTGAAAAAATCGATAAAATCAATCGTCCCTCTGCTTCATGCAGGTTCTGATGTAAATGCAAAGGATAGCAGTGGCAGAACAGCCCTGATTCTGGCTTCACAGCTCAGACTTCACGCGGTAGTAAAGATGTTGATTGCGTTTGGTGCAGATATATCCGCCAGGGATAATGCCGGTAGAGATGCACTAATGATAGCGGTACTGCAAAATAATGCAGAATTGGTAAGAATACTGGTTGATGCCGGAGCCGATGTAAATGCCAAAGACTCCAGGGGGCGTACTCCGCTTATGGTGGCAATGAGGGGTGGTTTTGACGCGGTGGAGAAAATCTTGCTGGAAAAACAGCCCGATGGTTATACCCCATTTATGGTTGCAGTTCGTAATGGGGATATAGAAAAAGTAAGGACGCTGTTATTTACCAAAATCATTGATATAAATGAACGCAACTCTTACGGAAGTACACCCCTTATTGTAGCCGCTTCCAAGGGATATGTAGAAATCCTTGACGAACTGATTATGCAGGGAGCAGATCTTGATGCTCAGAACCAGATCCTGGGTACTGCTCTGATGTATGCCTGTGCCAATGGACATAGAAAAATCGTCAATCGGCTGTTAGCTGCAGGTGCGGATTTGAATGCAGTTAATAGTAGCGGTAATACAGCTCTTGATTATGCAGTGTACTATAAGAGAAAAGATATTGAGCAGCTACTTATAGATGCCGGTGCAATAAGGATGAAAAATTTCTGATCTCCTGTCCAGAAGGTAGTTTTCAATTTACTTTTTTATTATTGACTTGTCTTCACCCTGTAAAAGCTTCGGTTCAGTGAAACGGCACTGTTTTTGTTGTCTATAAAAAGAAAACAATCCTGTTTATCTGAGGAACAGTTGAAATGAGAACAGCAGACCTTATCCTGAAGATAATCGAGCTGATTCACAAAGAATCTGCTATCATCACTTTATATGATATGGTTCTGGATGCTGTCGTTGATTTTAAATTAAAAGACAAATTGTTTCTTTTTCAGAATGATCATAAGAGGCATCTGGAGATCATATTAGCTGTGTTAAACAATATTGATGTAAATCCTCCAGGCAGCGTAGAATTAATGATCTCAGATTATAAAGGTGGGAAAAAAGCTATAGAATCCAGTTCTGAATTTAGCAGTCAGAACCAGGCCTTGAAAGAGTTGGTAGTCAAAGAGAGAGAATTGATTGTACTATACACAAAGGCTCTGGAAGAAGATGTGGATGCGAAATCTGCGGAGATTCTTGATGAAAATTTACAGGATGAGCAGAAGCACATACGCCTTTTGGAGAATCTCTTCTGAACCAAAAGAAATAACTCCAATCACAACGAATCGAAATATGCATAAACTTTCTTTTCAAAATCAAGAGTAATTGGCTTGCCTGGGATAAAGCGGGGGGCATTTTGGAGTTGTTGTTGGGAAAGGGATGCGAAGATGCGTTTGGTTCCCCAGTCTACCTGCTGGACAAAATGAAAGGTTAGCAAAATCATTTGATCCTCACTGGAATTGTGAAGGTTGATAATAAGATATTTGCTGCTCCAGTCGGTTTCCTCTATAAAAAGGTCTTCAAGAGCAGAGACATCGTTATCTGTGGTTTGAATTCTATAGCCTTTCAGTTCCTGAAAACTGCGCAATTCAGCGTTGAATTGTACCTCTTCTTCCGGGAGTCCAAATTCGGCTTCGGAAATTTCCTGGTCATCTGGTTCATCAGGTATTATGGTTTCTGATGTATCAGAAAGAACATCCTCTGAGTCTGGTGGGAGAGATTGCTCTCTAACAGGTTTTCCCACTTCATCAATAGTTAATTCCTCATTTTGTGAGATTCCGGCAGGTGGAGGGTCTGTGAAGCTGGTTTGTTGCCAATAGTCCGGCCATTCATAATAGCGCCTAAGGGCCAGTTCATATTGACGGGAAATTGGTAGATTCGTTCTGAATACGGGGCTGTTTTTTATTTTTGCAAGGGTCAGTGCAACTGTAATTTCTTTGGATTGATGGTCTGTTTTTCCCAGGGAAAATGGAGAGATCAGGTATTTAACAGGTTCCAGATTTTCACTTACTTCTACTACCAGATACCGGATTATCCATTGCCAGTCATCCACGTAAAAATCCTGCAATTTTCCTATATAGCCATCGATACCTCTGATGGAGTAGTCAATTAGAGAGCTAGCCTGGATGAGCATAAAACCCTCCATTATGTAAATAAATTCAAAAAAACTGATGAATATATTACTGGAACTTAAAAAATGCAAAATTAGTTCCAAAGAATTATCATAAAGCCTTCTGAAAAATAGACATCAACTGGTTTGAAATTTGCATTGGTATAAGAAGAATGAAAAATGGAGGAAAATGGATGCGCACCACTGAAGAAGTGTTTGACAGTCATCTTTTATATACACTGGATTGGGACATAGATACTGACATAGAGCTAAATTATTCTCCTCATTGCTTTCTATTAAGCAGTTATGGCATTTTTTTCGGAAGAATGGGAATTCGGAAAGCTTTCGCTGTTCTGGAATCTCAGATTCCAGAAGCTAACTTTTTATATACCACAAAAACTGTCTACAATGACATTGCTTTTCTTGAGTGGCAGGCGGAAGCCGCTGATACATATATAGATGATGGGGTAGACACGTTTATTATAAGCAATGGTAAAATTGTATGTCAGACCATGCACTATACAGTTAAAAAACGGGGGAAGTAACCCAATACTGCGACCTCATTTTTCAGGCAAAATTTTCCACCCATTCAGGAAACAAATTCCAAAACAAACCTATTACATCACTTCAAATCAATTTAAAAAATCCCTTTAGCTTATTTTCTAAAATATTGATATAATAAAACTTGCCAGCTTTATCCATTTTACAGCCGATCCTGGCATATCAGTTGCATATCCTGCTGGCGAAAGCCTTATCCATGGGGTAATCATTTATGAATCTGAAAATAAAAGACTTTATATATATTGCAGCAGTCACCGTATTGACTTTCCCCATATTGTACCTGACAATGATGTTTATAACCGGAGCTGCACGGATTGAATTCGGTTCAAAAAAAGAGGAACCAGAGCAGAAGATCGAAATGATTCAAAGGAATCAACGAAGGGATTCATTGAGTATTGTCAATTCCAAGACATTTCAGGCATTACAGCAGGAAAAATACGAACTACAGAAGGAAAGAGAACGTCTTTCCGATAAACAAAGAAAAATTGATCTTTTGGAAAAGGAGCTCCAGGAAAGCCGGCAGATTCTAGAAAAAGAGAGAAAGAGGATTGAAAAGCTGGTTTCCAGAAGCGATTCTCTTGATCTGAAAAAAATAAAAGATCTCTCCAAAATTTACGGTGCAATGCGTCCGGTGGAAGCCGCACAGATAATTGAAACGCTTCAGGATGAGCTGGCGGTCAAAGTTTTAACAAATATCGGAGATGAACGGCAGAAAGGAAAGATCCTTTCTGCTATGTCCAGAGAAAAGGCAACCAGAATAAGTAAACTTATATCCAAACTTTAATCAGGTAATTTCTAATTAACAATTATTCGGAAAGGGGGTGATTTGAATGAGAACAGATGCTATTATGATTAATTTACCGGAAGGAGATAAGGTGCACAAGCAGATGGACCGGTCGAAGGAATCAACCGATTCGTTTTTACCGGGGTTTGCCATGCATGTAAGCGGAGAGAAGAAAATAAGCTTTGCCGAGGTCTATTCCAAAGTCGCTCAATCTAATCATAATGCAAAGCAGATTACTGATAATACTGTTCCATCATTCAAAGAATCCGTTGGTCCTGAGGAAATTCAACTTTTTACTTTACAGGTTAATGAAACAGGTTATCCGGAAGTTAAAAGTGATAAAACCATGACAACGGAAGCACAGTATGAGGAAAAAGAAACCCATAGGGATGAGTCTGACCTCTGCAATCTTTTACAACAGTATCTGGTGGATGATTCTGATATAAAACATCAGGAGATTAAACCGGATGCCAAGCGAGCAGCTCAAGCTGCAGAAGTGATTATCGGGGCTGTTAAAAAGATTGCTGAAACATTAAACATTAATATCAATCCGGGAATGGACAGCCTTTCTTTACAGACAGTGACTCAGGAAAACATAAAACAATTTGCAGAGATTGTATCGGTTATTAAAAGTATTACTGAAGTACTGGAGGATACTGTCAGGCAGGGGTTGCCGCTTGATACAGGAAGAGCTTTAATGAATGTTGAAGAAGCTTCGCAAGCAGCAAATATTTTAAGGACCGAACTCTTTAAAGTTGAGCTTTCGCTTAACATGCTGGGAATTGCGGAACAGGTACAGTCCGTATCTGCCAGGACTATGGATGTGTCTATTGGGAGTGGTATTCCTCAAGCCAGAAACCCTGCTGATCTGAGCATGCCTCTTGAACAGATTCAAAGAATTTTTGGCGATCTTATAGAAGATTATTTCCAGAGTAAGCAGAGCATCGATTCGCCAACTCTGAGTTTAGTTCATACTGATAATGCCCAGATAAAGGAAATGTCAACTGGCACATTTGATTCAGGAACATACAGAACGATTCTGAAACTGGAAAAGAAGGAGAAAGTTGGGAATGAGAACATACAATCTGCGGAAAATCTGCAAAATTTAAAAATCCCAGCTAACTCGGATCCTGCGGTTGCAGTCAATGTTTCCGATTCTAAAAAAGAAACTGATGATATTATACCGGTTCTGCAGACAACTGGTATTGACCAGAGAAATTACCAGACTGTTTCCATTGAAACCAGGATAAGCAGTGCATTAAAAAGGACAACTGAAGATAATGTGATGAATCAATTGACCAGTAAAATGCATCATCTGGTAAGATCTGGAGAAACTGAAATCAGGATTCAACTCAGGCCTGAATCTCTGGGAGAAGTTAAACTTGCGATTCGTATGGAGGGGGATATAGTTGCAGCAAGGATACAGGTTGAGAATCAGCAGGTAAAACAGATTGTGGAGAGTAATCTTCAATTACTCAGGGATGCGCTTACAGAACAGAATCTTCAGGCAGGTTCTTTTGATGTCAATGTCGGAAATGGATGGGAGAAACAGCCCGACCAACCTTCAAGGGACCATGCTTATAAATCCGGAACAGATGATTCTGATTCCATAAACAGTTCTGGTGATGACATGGATTCTGTTAAGAAAGTAAACGTAGGAATCGAAACCGGTCATCGTTATGGTAATAACAGTATAGAATATTATGCATGATGAAGGGGGTGAATAATGGCATCAGTTTCAGCAGATATTTCCAGTTTGACTAAAAAAACGGAACCATATACAGCGCGGGCTACTATTAGTGAGGATGGCGAGGTTAACACCACTGAATTGACTGGAGACCGTAATTCCAGCCTGTTTTCCAATGCCGGAAAAGAGCTGGGAAAGGATGATTTCCTGAAGCTTCTGGTTACTCAGTTAAGATATCAGGATCCGTTGAATCCAATGGAAAACACTGAATTTGTTTCTCAATTGGCACAATTTCGATCTCTGGAAAGCGGAGCAAATATTGAGAGTGCAATAAAAGAACTAAATGAATCCTTTAAAGGAACTGTTGAAGCGCAAAAATACAGTGCACAATCAATTACTAACACTTCTGCTATTTCTCTGATTGGAAAAAATGTACGACTGAAACAGGATTCGGTACAGTGGGAAGCCAAAGCAGGGGTCACAGTTCCTATTAGAGTTCACCTGGGGGAAAACAGTTCTGCAATTGTCGAGCTATTGGATGGAGATGGAAATGTAGTGAAGACTATGGAGGCAGAAGGAAAGGATAGTCAAAACTCAGTCGAGTTATCCTGGGATGGATCTACTGATCTTGGAGAAATTGCCAAAGCAGGCAAATATACTATCCGAATAGCTGGAGAGGATAAAGACCCTTCTTTGTACGCTTTTGTTCAGGATGTAGTGGAAGGAGTAAGATTTTCCAGCTCAGGTGCTTTAGTCAAAATAGACGGCAGAGAACTCTCGATTGGCAATGTTCTGGATGTTGCTTATAGTGGTGAAGAAAAAGGTGCAACCTCTATACCAGCATCGACTGCAGTCGCGCTTCTTGGAAAAGTAGTTAGAATGCGCGAAACCCAGATCAATTTTCATGGTTACTCAGATGAAACGGTTACAATGAAAATTCAGACTTCAGGGATGAGGAATACCAGGGTTAATATAATGGATTCAGGAGGCAAAATTGTCTATTCTACAGTTGTCACACCGGACAGCAAGGGATTGGCAACACTGACATGGAAAGGTCAGACCATAGATGGATATGCCTCTGCTGGAAAATATCGTATCTGGATAGAGGGGCAGGATACCGATAGCTCAGTATATGCTTTCTCTGAAGGAGTGGTTGATGGTATAGCAAATCTGGGAAGCGATTCAAGGCTTAGGGTGAATGGAAAAACTATAAGTTTGAGTGATATAATTGACATTGCCGACCCTGTTGATAGTCAGGAGGTAATATGAACAATGTATCTGATACCAGAAATGCAGATCTAAGACAACTGATAACTGCTCACCGAAGCGGAGTGGTATCTCAGAACCAGACTTTACAGAGCAAACAGAGTCAGGCAGGCGGGAGTAAGGGTTCTGTTACATTTTCAGAGCAGTTGCGATCTAAAATTGATGGAGTCAGATTCAGTGCACATGCGGCGACCAGACTCAAAAGCAGAAATATCGAAATGACGGAGGAAATAATAGGTAAACTGGAAAAGGCAGTTTCGGGTGCTGCAGACAAAGGGGCCAGGGATTCTCTGATTCTGATGAAAGATCTGGCTTTTATTGTCAATATCCCGAACAGGACGGTGATTACTGCCATGGATGGAGAAAGTATTAAACAGAACATTTTCACTAACATTGACAGTGCGGTAATTGCGGATTGATAAAAGCAGGACTGCCCGTGAAAAATCATGGGTGGAGGCTCTGGAAAAACAGATTGACTGAAGTTTTCCAGATCCGCAACTGCCGGGCAAACAGGAGGCAGTTATGGTAAGATCTCTTTATGCAGGAATCAGTGGTTTGAGAAACCACCAGGTGGCAATGGATGTCACCGGAAATAACATCGCTAATGTTAATACTGTCGGATTCAAAGCCGGAAGAGTGACATTTGAAGAATCGATGTATCAACTTCTGCAAGGAGCAACCAGACCTGCAGGAAATTCCGGTGGTACCAATCCACTACAGGTCGGTTTGGGAATGGCTGTAGGTTCCATAGATACTATCCTTACACAGGGTAATCTTCAGACAACTGGTCAGATTACTGATCTGGCACTTGAGGGAGATGCTTATTTTGCTTTCTCAAGTGGTGAAGGGACATACTACAGTAGAAATGGTGGACTTCAGCTGGATGCAATTGGAAGGCTGGTTTCTCCTACAAATGGTTTTACTCTTCAGGGAATGATGGCCGATCCTGATGGAACTTTTCCACCAGGATCAAAGATAGGCGACATACGTATTCCCTATGGTGAAAAATCACCCGCACGGGCGACTAGCATGATCTCGTATTCCTGCAACCTTGATTCTGATTCTGAAGGGCTGGGTACAGTTACTCATACCAACCGTTTCCTTGCCAGGGCTACAGATAATTCGACTCTTACTTCTCTTTTTGATTCCAATGGTAACGATCTGGGTGTAGAAGTAGGAGATACGCTTCTGGTGTCTGTTGCAGGTTCAGATGAAGGAAGGATTATTGTTACGGAAGGTATGACTCTGAATGATCTGGCCGCAGAGATACAGAATTATCTCAGAAACGATGCCGGTATCGATTTTGTAGCTGTAAATGTCAATGCCAATGGAGAAATAATAGTTGACACCTCATTGTCTGCTGATGTCAATGGGCTTCAGATTCACTCTTCCAGACCAGGTTCCAACTCATACATTGCAAATGCGCTTTCCTTTCCTCCTTCCATTGCGGCTGGTTCCAGCTATACAATTGATGGATTACTGGTTCCGGCTATGGAGTCTAATCTTATCAGTGAAGTTTTTGATGCTAATGGAGAGCCACTGGGTTTGGAAGCGGGCGATACTATCACAATTAACGGTTCTATCGGGGGAAATACCCTGGAACCTACTACTGCAATCTATGATAACCCCGATCTTACCGATACCAGCTCTGTTCGTACAATAGGAGACCTGCTTAATCTTATACAGCAGGCTTACAGATTACCGGAAACCGATGGCACTGAATATAACAATCCTACGGTTTCTATAAATGCCGCAGATACTGCTGATGATAGAATCCCGGATGGGGCGATAGTGATTCGGGGACAGCGTGAAGAGGCTTTTTCGCTTACCGGATTGTCAATTTTGTCTAACAACTCCAATAACAACGCTCCTTCTCCTGCACGTTTTAATGCAAATATGACTTTTACCGAGATTCAGGCTGCAAGGGATACTGCAGTTCATAGCACTTCAATAGTTGTATATGATGAATCGGGAGATGCACATACTGTTACCACTACTTTTACCCATTCAGGGATACCAAATGAATGGCTTTGGGAGATCACTACAGAGGGAGGAGAACAGATATTGAGTGGAAATCGTGGAAGAATCACATTCGGTCAGGATGGTTCTCCGGCTTCTATGAATTTTGATGATAATTCCACCGGGTTCCGATTTGATCCGATGAATGGTTCAAATATCGTTTCTATTGATCTGAATATAGGGACCCCGGGTTCATTCGGTGGTATCACTCAATTCAGATCTCCCTCCACTACTGTTGCACGGTATCAGGATGGCTATCCTATGGGAAAGCTTCAGGAAATTTCTATCGATGAGAAAGGGGAGATCACCGGTATCTATTCTAATGGTGTTTCAAAGGCTATTGCCAGAATTTTTGTAGCAGAATTTAATAACCCTGCAGGACTTTTTAAAGTAGGTGATAGTATGATGGCTGTTTCCAACAATTCCGGTGAAGCGGTCATGCTACGGCCAGGTGTGGGTTCGAGTACGAAGATAAAACCAGGAGCGCTGGAGATGTCTAATGTTGAACTGGCCACTGAATTCACAAACATGATCTCTACTCAGCGTGGTTTTCAGGCCAATGCAAGGGTGATTACTACCAGTGATTCCATGTTGCAGGAGCTGGTTCAACTGATACGATGACTTCTGCAGATGTGGAGAAGGAAAAAAAAGTAGAGCAGAAGAATACTCTTCTGCTCTATTGCAATATTTGATATTCAATTATATGCTTTTAAGCCTTCCTTTGCGGATTATTCTTTTGCTTTGAAGGCTAAAAAACAAATGTAATTACTTGTTAAGGAGGAAAGAATGATCGCATTAAAAAGGCTCAATGGCCAGGAATTCGTATTAAATGCTGATCTGATTGAAACGCTTGAAAAGACTCCTGATACAGTGATTACTCTTACCAGCGGAAAGAAAATTATTGTAAGTAACAGCCTTGAAGAAATTGTGCGGAAAACGATAAAATATAAACAGTTATGTAATCAGGGACCGATCGTGGTTTCTAAACCGTCCACCGATGCCTATGGGGAATCGAAATGAACAGATGATCCATGGTAAAGGTTTAGAAAAAGAAATGGGAAGTAAAGGAAGTTAAAGTATGGATCTGGCGACAATCATAGGTTTGGGATCTGCTTTATTGCTGGTTGTTTTTGGTATTAAACTGGAAAATCTTGCTGCATTTATTGATCTTCCTTCTATTTACATTACCGTCGGTGGGGCGATTGCTGCTACGATAGCCGCATTTCCTGGAAGTAAACTCATGGAAACACTGTCAGTGGTAAAAAACGCATTTTTTGTGCAGAAAGCTACTCCGGTCGAGATAATTAGTCAACTGGTTGAGTTTGCTGAACAGGCCCGTCGTGAAGGCATTCTGGCACTGGAAGCCAGAGCTGCAGATATAAAGGATGAGTTTTTAAAGAAAGGAATTCAGCTGGCGGTCGATGGAACCGAGCCTGAACTGATAAAAGACATTCTGTCAACAGATATATCTTTCACAGAAACCCGCCACGAGGAAGGTGCCAAGATATTTGATTTCCTTGCCGCAATGGGGCCTTCATTTGGAATGATCGGAACTTTGATAGGATTGGTGCTGATGTTGGGGAACATGAGTGATGTGTCATCAATAGGGCCAAATATGGCAGTTGCTCTGATTACCACATTTTATGGTTCCATGCTGGCAAACTGTATATGTCTTCCAATTGTAGAGAAGCTTAAGTTTGCATCTAAAAGGGAGATTTTGATTAAAGAATTGATGCTTGAAGGAATTATGTCGTTACAGTCAGGGGACAATCCAAGAATAGTGGAACAGAAATTGACCGCATTTCTTTCTCCGGGATTGCGCGCAGCGGTTATTAACCGTACAGCACATAACAGGAGCAATTGATGGCCATCAGGGAGAAAAGGCAACCAGAACCACCCAGAGGGGCACCTGCTTTTATGCTCACCTGGGGTGATATGTGTACACTACTGCTCTGTTTTTTCGTAATGCTTCTGGCTATGTCAACCATTGATCCTGCTAAATTCAATGTAGCCGCATCGTCTTTTCAGAATGCTCTCAGTGGTGTTCTGGAATCATACCCATCTGTCATGATTACCAAAGATATTTTAATCCCTCGTCTGGGAGGTGATGAACAGAATAAACGAATGGCAGTGGATGCTGCTCAGAGAATAAGGGAAGCTGTCAAAAAAGAAGGACTGGAAGATGCAGTTAAAGTTAAGGTAACCGAAAGTGGAATCGCCATTAAACTCTCTGATCCCATTGGTTTTGATATAGGTGAATCGGAGATAAAACCTGAGCTTATTCCTACTCTTAAAAGTATCTGTGAGATCATCAATCGGGTTCCAACTACCCAGATCAGAGTTGAGGGACATACTGATGATCTGCCAATCAAAAGTTATAAATTTCCATCAAACTGGGAGTTAAGCAGTTCCAGAGCACTGAACGTGGTAAAGTTCATGGCATCCAAGGGCCATATAGAACCTTCAAGGTTAAGCGCGATAGGATATGGAGAATATCGCCCGCTGGTTCCTAATACTTCTGTTGAGAATAGAAAAATGAACCGCAGAATAGAGATATTTGTGGATTACTTGAAAAAGGAGAATTAGAGCAGTAAGAACAGCGATACAGAAAGTTCATGGCTTCTATTATTGATTTTAACGATTGAAATTTATCGTGAGAATCAGATTTCAGGAGAGTTTTGAAAAATGGAAGAAAAGAAAAAAGAAAACGGTGAAGAGAGTGAAAAGAAAAGCGAAAAACCTGCAGAAAAAGGAAACAGGGTTGCTTTTATCGGGATTCTTGTAGGTATGGTTTTGCTTAATGCTGTAGTGGCTTTTGTCCTGGTCAGGGCAACAAGTCCAGAGACCCAACAAAGAAAAGAAGCAAGAATGCATGCAGATTCTTTGAAGAAAGCGATGGAAAAAGCTACTGCCATGGGGGCTACTACAGCAGATAACCCCATAGAGGCAATAGTAAATATTGCCGGGACAAATGGAGAACGGTTTCTGAAGGCAGCTATCATTTTCGAATACGATGATGTTGCTTATCCGGAATTGGGACAGGAGTTAATAAAAAGAGCACCTAAATTTAAAAATCTCCTGATTGATAATCTTTCGAAAATGACACTGATGGATCTGACCGAGCCCGATGCAAAGGAACGGATAAGAAAAAATCTTTTAAAACATATTAATAACACTATTCCGGCAAAAACCGGAGAGGTACGGGAAGTGTTGTTTACAACCTATTTGATTCAATAACCTAAGGCGGAGCTGTAAGTGAGCGACATACTTTCTCAGGAAGAGGTAGATGCGTTACTGTCGGCAGTATCTGCCAGCGGTGATGAACAGTTCAGTACTGGAATTGACACATCCAGCTCTTCTGATGATGATCGGCAGTTAGACAATGAAAGAACGCTTTCGTTGTATGATTTCAGACGCCCTGACCGCGTCTCAAAAGACCAGATGCGGACACTGCAGAATCTTCATGAAAGTTACGCCAGACAGTTTTCGACAACACTTACTAATTTCCTGAGGACATTTGTAGAGATTGAACTGGTGAGCGTGGATCAATTGACCTATTCAGAATTTGTCATGTCCATATCAAATCCCAGTTGCATTTATGTTTTCAAGATGGAGCCACTTGACGGCAATGCGATAATCGAGATTAATCCATCTCTGGTGTTTTTCATAATTGACAGACTTTTTGGAGGGCAGGGAAGACCTTCGGAACAGAACAGAGAATTAACTCTTATTGAACAGAATGTGATTCACCGGATCGTCGAACGCAGTCTCAGCGATCTTAAAGATGTATGGGAACATGTAGGGGTGTTCAGCCCCAAGATCGAAACCTACGAGACCAATCCTCAGTTTATTCAGATAGCTCCTCCGGGAGAAACGGTTATTCTGATCTCTCTGGAAGTACGCATGCAAAATGCTTCCGGACTTATGAGCTTGTGTTTTCCATATATACTGCTTGAAGGGATCATTAACAACCTCTCAGGTGAATCCTGGATGTCTTCTCAAAGCACTGCTACTACCGAAACCAGGGCTGTACTGGAGGAGGAAATCAGTGATGTGGAATTGACATTATCGACCCTTATCGGCAAAACTACAATTACCATTCGCGATCTGCTTCAATTGCAACACGGGGATGTCTTGTGTCTGGAAAAACCATTTGACAGTGATCTTATCGTGCAGATAGAAGGCAAGAACAAAATGGCTGGCCGTTTGGGACTGGTAGGAAGAAAAAAGGCAGTGAAAATTACCAGAATTCTCGAGAAGGAGGTTCCAGGTTGCAATGAGTGATATTCTTTCCCAGGAACAGATTGATGCTTTGCTTGCATCAGACGGATTTGGTGATAACGGGACTGAATCTGAGAATTCCGAAAAATCACCTGTTAATAAATACGCTGCATTGAGCGGTTTTTTTGATATTTTCTGTACACAGGCTGCAAATATCATAACTACTGTTGTCAATAAACAGACAAACTTTACACCTCGCGAACCGGAAAAAGCCAATTTGGCGGCAGTCAATTCCAGAATAAATGCCGTGGTGTTGTCTCTCTCATTGGGTTTCAAATCCGGTTTGGAAGGTGAATTTTACCTTATCATGGCCAAAAAAGAGGTAGCTATCCTCTCAGATTTGATGACTATGGGTGATGGGACTGCTGAATACAGCGAGGATCACAAGGATGCCATAGGTGAGCTGTTTAACCAGGTTATGGGGGCGTTCTGTGTGGCAATAGGCACCGGAATGGGTTTGGCTGTCTCTGCAGAGAATGTAACTGTTAATGAATTCGATCTGGATAATCCTCCGTTTCCTCTGGATTCCTTTGACATGATTGAAACCACGCTGACACTGGAAGGTTTCAGTGAATCACCAGTTTTTTTCCTGCTTCCCGAAGCAATTACAGAACAGATAGAAAAAAACAGTAAAGGGAAGGGCAGCTCTGAATCTGTTTCTGACCAGGTAGGCCTTAACATGTCAGAACTGGATGATCTCTCAAAGGTAACTTCTTTCAGCCCTTCTGATAGTGATTTCCAGGAATCTTCGATAACTGCTCGGTCAATAAAAGATTCAAATGCCAATATCGATATGCTGCTGGATATCGAGCTGGATGTAAGTATTGAACTGGGAAGGTCTCTATTATCGATTAAAAGGGTACTGGAACTGGCTCCGGGTTCAATTGTTGAGCTGGACCGAATGGCTGGTGAACCGGTTGATCTGCTGGTTAATAACAAAGTGGTAGCTAAAGGTGAAGTGGTAGTTATTGATGAAAGTTTTGGAATAAGGATAGTTTCATTGGTTTCCGCGGAAGAGCGAATAAGAAGCCTCAGATAAAAAAAAATTCGAAATCGGAAGTTTAAGACCGTTGAGGGTAAAATTTGTATCCGGGTTAATGAATTTCGAATTTCGGATTTTCTTTCCTTCAGTATTTAATTGGTATTTGCATTATCCATGCAATAATGAGATAATCTGTTTAAAATCTGATACTTACCGCATTCAAAGGAGAATCTGTTGATTTTAACAGAGAAAAATTTTTCTGGAACAAAAAAAATGAAAGGCAGGAGTTTTCTTTTTCTTTGGATTTTCTTCATTTCTGTTGTTCAAGCCCAGGATTCCGCTACAAGAGAGACTGGAGATTTTGACATAAAAAAAGTGAGAGAGGCAGTTTTTTCGTCAACTGATACTACTTTAAACGAAGATATCCACTTGAGGAAAAGTGCAGAAAATTACTCCCTGGTGATTTTAAGAGTCGTTTTTTATCTGGCATTGGTGATCGCCGTGATTTTTGCTGTCGCCTGGATCGTAAAGAAAAGCGGGCTCACCGGTTCATCTCGAATCGGTGGCGGCGGGGCAATGGATGTTCTTGAGATTCTTCCATTCGGGCAGAATCGGACGATTACCATGATAAGGGTAATGGATGCAGTTTATCTTCTGGGTCAAACACCACAATCTATTGTTTTACTGGAAAAAATTGAAGGTCAGAAGGCGATTGATCTGATTGCTTCTTCTAAAGGCGGAAGCTCGATAGTTCAATTCAAAGATGCTTTCAATAGTTTTATCAGTAAAATGAAAAAGCAGGGATGAGATCTGGCATGGAATACCTTTACAATAAAAAGATGGTGTCAACCGGACGACTTATTTTAAGAAGTGTCAGGAGTGCTGTTCTGAGTGCTGTTAATGCACTGCTTGCCTGTAAGGAAATTCTTGTAGCGGCGATATTTCTTTTCGGCCCTGCGTTAGTAACCGCCGGTGCGCAGGTGTTACCTAAACTTACATTGTCAGTTACTGATACCAATAAACCCGCTGATGTAGCAGTTGCGCTTCAGGTGCTGTTTCTGATAACCATACTTGCCCTGGCTCCTTCTATTCTGATAATGTTAACTTCATTTGTCAGAATAATAATTGTGATGTCATTTCTGCGAAGGGCTTTAGGTACTCAGACTATGCCACCGGATCAGATAATGGTAGGTCTGTCACTGTTTCTTACTCTTTTTATAATGATGCCGGTCTTTACAGAGATAAATGACAGGGCAATACAACCTTATCTGGCTCAGGAAATACAGTTTAATGAGGCATTGGGAAGAGCTGGAAAACCAGTTCGCAATTTCATGCTGCGGCAAGTAAATGAAAAGGACGTGGCTCTATTTGTCAGAATATCAAAAATGCAGCCACCAAGAAACATCGATGATCTCCCTTATGAAGTCATAATTCCTGCATTCATTACAAGTGAACTGAAAACCGGGTTTATCATCGGATTCATTCTCTTCATTCCTTTTCTGGTGATTGATATGATAGTAGCCAGCGTACTTCTTTCGATGGGTATGATGATGTTACCACCTGTGATGATTTCGATGCCTTTTAAAATCGTACTTTTTGTTCTGGTAGACGGTTGGCATCTGATAATAAGGCAGATGGTAACTTCGTTCCGGTAGGAGTGATTTATGGATGCTTCTTTGGTAGTAGACATAGGACGAAATGCACTCTTAATAACACTTCTGGTGTCCGGTCCGCTTCTGATTGTGGGGCTGCTTGTCGGTCTGATTATCGGAATTTTTCAAGCAGTTACACAGATCCATGAGATGACTCTTACTTTCATTCCAAAAATATTGGCTATGCTCCTGGTTTTCCTTCTTCTTTTACCCTGGATGCTTCTGAAACTGGTGGAGTATACTTACGGGCTCTTTGATCTTATCGGAAAGGTGATAAGATAATGGAGATACCCTTCAATGTTGACCAGGTTATATTCTTTCTACTCATTTTTGTAAGGATCAGCACCATTGTTGCACTTCTTCCGGTGTTTGGATCCTGGTCCATACCTTTTCAGTTAAAAGTCGGCTTGTCGCTTCTGCTTGCTGTCATTCTGTATAGTTCCATAATGAGCAAGGGGGCAGTAACAGCGATCGAATTTTCTCCGGGTCTCTTTATCCTGTTGATAATGAAGGAAGTTATGGTGGGACTGGCTATCGGTTTTGTTTCCTCAATGCTTTTTACAGCGGTTCAGTTTGCAGGCATGCTGATAGATACTGAGATTGGATTTGGATTTGTAGAATTGGCTGATCCCTTTTCGGATGAGCCGATAACCGTGCTGGGTCAGTTTCAGGTTATCATTTTTACTATCCTGTTTCTGCTGTTTAATGGTCATTATTTTCTTATACTGGCGATTCAGAAAAGTTTTGAACTGGTGCCTTTAATGGGTGTCAATTTAACAGGTGATAAAATTATGGCCCATATTATCACCATGATAAGCAACATTTTCATCCTGGCATTGAAGTTTTCTGCACCTGTCTATGTTACTCTCTTTCTTACTGAACTTGCACTTGGGGTCATTGCCCGCACCGTGCCGCAGATAAACATCTTCTTTGTTGGAATGCCTTTGAAAATAATCGTTGGAATCGGTGCTACAATTATAGCACTTCCGATGCTTTCGGAATTGTTTAGAAAAACGGTGCAATTGTTAATTCAGGATATATGGCGCCTTTTGTATCTGATGGCCTGAAAATGAGGTGAAAAAATGGCTGAAGAATCCAATGATGAGAAGACTGAAGCCCCGTCAGAGAAAAAAAAGCAGGATGCAAGAGAGAGAGGTACTGTCGCTAAAAGCACAGAGATAAATTCGGTGATAGTACTTCTGACCGCTCTTTTCCTGATGAAAATACTCGGCCCCTGGATAATAAAAGAGTTAAGCAGCAGCACGATAGAATTCATGAATACCATCTCAGAAACAGAGATGAACTATTCCAGACTGATGATGCTTACACGGAAAGCATTGATTCTGATGGCAAAAATTGCTGCTCCAATCACCGGTGGTATCATGCTGATGGGAATCGTGGCCAATGTGATTCAGGTAGGATTTCTGTTTACTTTAAAACCTCTGATGCCCAAGTTGGAAAAAATAAATCCGGTTTCCGGCTTCACCAGGCTCTTTTCAATGCGTTCCATTGTTGAGACTTTAAAAAACATCGTAAAATTAACTATTATCATCACTGTCGCTTATGTTACCCTGAAAAAAGAGTTCGGGACAATGCTCACTCTCTCTGATGCTTCGGTTCTGTCAATATGGACTTATACATTAGCTGTATCATATAAGATTATATTGAGAATCGCTCTGGCTATGATCATAATCGCAATACTGGACTATGCATATCAGCGCTTTGAGCATGAGAAACAATTGAAAATGACTCATCAGGAGGTAAAGGAAGAGAGAAAACTGCTCGAAGGAGATCCGCAGGTAAAATCCAGGATTAGATCTCTGCAAAGAGAAATGGCCAGGCGCCGCATGATGGAACAGGTGCCAAAAGCTACAGTTGTGGTTACAAACCCCACTCATTTGGCTATTGCATTAAGATACGAACCAAAGGAAAATGATGCCCCGGTGGTTGTGGCTAAAGGGAAAGATTTGATTGCTCAGAGAATAAAAAAACTGGCCAAAGAAAACAATGTACCTGTTGTCGAGGATAAACCTCTGGCCCGTTCGATGTATGACAAAGTTGAAGTGGGATTCCCAATACCTGTGGAATTTTTCACTGCTGTAGCAGAAGTAATGGCTTACGTCTATCGCCTTAAAAACAGGAATGCCGCATGAAAAAAATAATTCTGGAATTCATGGCTTTACTAATGGTTATTAATCTGCTTTGCTCACCTGCACCCACAGAAAACAGTTCAGAATCCAATCCAATCCGGCTAAGTCTGGAAAAAGCTGATAGGGACAGTGCTGTTTTTTCAGGTAAACCTATTCGTGCTATTGTGGATACTGATGATTCCACATTATTCAGCGACTTTGCATGGCATACCGGGATGGGCAAATTGATCATTCCTCAGGGAATGGTCAGCAGATATGCAAAGAGATTTGAAGTAGACCTTTACTGGGTAAATTACCCATCCAGAAAAGACATTCAGACAAGCAGCTATTTCGATACGGTTTATATTTCCATCGGAGGTGGATTACGGGAAAGCAATAAGGTTTGGGTAAAGGTAACTAATTTACCTGTTATTATAGATAGTATTATGTTGGGAGATAGGGTCTTCAGTGGAAGCGATAAGACTGTAAGATATGAAATCAAAGACAGAGATAATGAAATAACTGTGCAGTTTTTTGCACGTGATATTGATGGAAAGGTTCCTGATCTGACTTTTTCAGGTAATATCGGTAAAATAACACAATCAATAGTAAACCCCATGCTGATGACTTATAATATGCCTTCGGGAACTGTCTGTGATACAATTCACTTTCTGGTGTTTGATCATCAGGGATCAAGTGAATATCGTGATGTCTATATATGCAGCTTTGCAAAAAATCTTCCTCCGGTAATAGACAGTATCGTTGTGGAGGATACAACTCTAAAGGGAGCCAGCAATTATCGTTTATTTTTTTCGTTAATTGATACTCTCAAAGTTAAGGCATACGCTCATGATCCCGAAGAAGATGAACTCAACTATTCCTGGAGTGCAGGATTTGGCAATATGATTAAAGTTGACACGCTTTCTGATGACCAGATGTCTTATATTTGTACTACAGGGGATTGTAAGCAAATTCAAACAGACACTTCAATTCTGATCGATACGTTGAAACTGTTGGTAAGAGATAATTATGGTGACAGTCTAAATGTAAATATAGAACTGTTCAAAGGGCTCCAACAAAAAAGGGACGTACAGACAAGTGATTCGATTTTTATCAAACCTGAATAAAAACATTGAAACGATGCAGCTTAGTTATAAATTCTTTTTAAGATTCGATAAATATGTAGGAAAGCAGGGTTGCATATAAGGGGAAAATCTGAACCGGTTCAGGATTTTCATATTGCCTGGTATTTAGGTAAAAGCCCTTTTGGTAGGTAATTTTTTAATTGTTAGTTTCACTACGCCTCCTCTTGTTCTTTGGGTATTTGCAAAAAAGGCAACTTCTTCAAAAAGTGTTATTAATCTCTTCAAAATCATTGTGTTACAAAACAAATAACAACAGAATTTGTTCCATAATGTAGAACACTTTTTTTTCAATTCCAATTCAAATCTGCGACAATTCAGATTGCTGTATCTTATGTTATAAACTGAGTATTTCTAAGATCGATCACATGGAAGTCTGAAAGGATCAGAAAAATGCAGATTAAAAATGCAATACTGATTTTTTCCACTGCAATTTTTCTTATTAAGACAGCTTGGGCTGACAATCCCATTATACAGACAGTTTATACCGCAGATCCAGCTCCAATGGTATATAATGACCGGGTTTATCTTTATACCAGTCATGATGAAGATGTACTGGAAAACAATTTTTTTACCATGAGAGACTGGAGATGTTATTCGTCTTCAGATTTGGTAAACTGGACTGATCATGGCTCTGTGGCATCACTTAAGTCATTTATTTGGACGGATAATAACGGCGCCTGGGCTCCACAGGGTATTTATCGTAATGGAAAGTTCTATCTGTATTGTCCTATACACATGAAAGGAATTGGCGTTCTGGTTTCAGACAGTCCTTTTGGTCCTTTTACCGATCCACTGGGAAAACCCCTTATAAACAGTGGTTCAGGCGATATAGATCCTACAGTATTCATCGATAGTGATGAACAGGCATATCTTTATTGGGGAAATCCGTATCTTAAATATGTAAAACTGAATGAAAATATGATCTCTTATGCCGGCAGAATCGAAGAGATCAATCTTACAGTTGAAAGTTTTGGAAGACGTTCCAATTCTGAGAGGGCTACCTCTTATGAAGAAGGCCCCTGGTTTTATAAACGAAACAATCTGTACTACATGGTTTTTGCTGGCGGGCCTATATCAGAACACATAGCCTATTCTACCAGTAGCAGCCCCACTGGTTCATGGAAATACAGGGGAGTAATAATGCCCACTCAGGGGGGGAGCTTCACAAATCATTCTGGAGTAATAGATTTCAAAGGTAAATCATACTTCTTTTATCACAATGCAGCGTTACCTGGAGGCGGTGGTTTTAAACGTTCTGTGTGTGTTGAGCAATTTAATTACAATACTGATGGCACATTCCCAACCATAAACATGTCAAAAAACGGTCCTGCACCGGCCGAAAACCTCAATCCTTATGATACAGTTCAGGCAGAAACTATCTGTTGGGAATCTGGTGTTGAAACAGAGGTCTGCAGCGAAGGTGGGATGATGGTCACCTCCATTTCAAATGGAGATTATATCAAAGTAAAAAGTGTCGATTTCGGTGATGGTGCCAATTCGTTTGAAGTGCGTGCGGCAAGTGGATCATCGGGAGGTTCAATAGAACTGCGTATGGGAAGTCAAACCGGAACGCTTGCAGGTACCTGTAATATCAGTGGCACAGGTGGATGGGATAAATGGCAGAACTTCAGGTGTGATGTCAGCGAATGCAGTGGCGTAAAAGATCTGTTTCTGGTCTTTAAAGGATCAGGTGAACCGTTCCGCCTTAACTGGTACATCTTTGAGGGTTCTTCAGGATATCGCTTGTCTGTACAGACATCAGGGTTGGGAACCGTAAGTCGTTCCCCATCAGGAACACGTTTCTCAGAAGGGACTATGGTTACCCTTACAGCTGCTCCTCAGGAAGGTTGGGAGTTCAGCGGATGGAGTGGTGATGGAATAAGTGGAAATCAGAATCCTTTAACAATCGTCATGGATGCTGATAAGGCTGTAACAGCGCTTTTTAAAAGAATTACTGAAGATGGTAATCTGGTGTTTAATGGAGATTTCAGTTCTGGGGAGGATAACTGGACACTTAATGTCTGGAGCGGCAGCGCAACTGGAAGCGTGATTAATGGTGAATATAAAATTGCAATTTCAAGCATAGCTGATGTTAATCATGATATCCAACTTGTTCAGAATGGAATTTTTCTGGAGAACGGAACATCTTACAAGGTCTCTTTTGATGCCAGTGCTGCCTCGGACAGGACTATAGACGTCAATGTGGAAATGGCCGATGATCCATGGACAAGCTATTTGAGTCAGATTCAGAACTTTAGCATTTCGACTTCAAAGCAGACATTCAGCTTTGTATTTAAAATGGAAAACTTAACGGACGTAAATGCAAGGCTGGGTTTTAATGTTGGTACCAGTTCTTGAGAGTGCGTAGAATTTTGTGTAAACTAGTAAATAGTGTGGGTGTTTAAAGTAA
>CAYPMS010000010.1:0-65137 GCA_964411655.1 uncultured Fibrobacter sp. | reverse complement strand
TTCTCAGAGATACAATTTCCTAAGTACTTTCCACACTTAAACCAGAATGGCCAAATCAGTTATTTAAATGTGCAATAATCAAATTTGACTTCTAAGGAGTCTGATATCACAGATAACAGCAAAACAGCTTACCGTTTTGTTAATTTAGACGGAAGCTGCCGTTTTAAGGCATATTTTGAATCCGGATTACCCTGTTATCGCTTCTTCTGTTACCATTAAATAATTCCTGAGATTTTTTTTGCATAAAAGCCCGTAGCTTTTCGGCCTTCTATCCTGGATGATAAGATGTTTTCCTGCAAAATGTTGGTACATTGTCAGAAAATTACCAGAGGTTAATGTATCATATTACCAGTTTCCTGTAACATTAATAACCCGGTAAATCATATTTTGTTTTTAAACAAGAGTGGCTATCACTATTTTTGGTTATCTGAACAAACTAAAACATTTTACCAGGAGCAGAAATGAACCGACTTTTCCTGTTGGCAGGAGCATGTGCTTTTTCATTTTTTGCAGCAGGCTGTGAAAAAACTGAAAAAAGTGACAAACAGAACAATGTGTCTAATGAATCAATTACTACTTTTCAGGATTCGGTGAGCTATATCATCGGTTTTAACATGGGGGGCTCGCTCAGAGATATAAAGGATGAAGTTAATCTGAATCTGCTGATGTCAGGTATAAGTGACATGATTAACGGAAAAGAATTAAAAATCTCCCGTGAAATTGCCAATCCCATAATGAGACGTTTCGATGAACAGATGCGTGAAAAAATTAAAAAAGCAGAAGATGAAAAGTGTGCCAGAAACAAGGCTGAAGGAAGTAAATTTCTGGAAGAGAACAAGAATAAAAGTGGTGTGATTACAACTCCCAGCGGACTTCAATACATCGTTCTTAAGGAAGGCAGTGGTCCCAGACCCAAAGAAACCGATCAGGTAAAAGTCAATTATTTAGGAACGCTGATTGATGGTACCGAATTTGACAACTCCTATAAACGGGGACAGCCTGCCGAATTTCGGGTCAGCGGAGTAATCAAAGGCTGGACAGAAGCTTTACAGTTAATGAATACCGGAAGCAAGTTCAAAATCTTTGTTCCATCTGATCTGGCCTACGGCGATCGCAGTGCCGGTCCTCATATCGGGCCAGGTTCGGTGTTGATTTTTGAAATTGAACTGCTGGAGATCGTTAATAATCGTTAATACAGATAACAAATAAAAGAAACTCTTCAGAAAAACTTCCCTGAAAATAAAAATGGATCAGTGCAGCAATTCTGCACTGATCTCTCCAGCAATGTACTACCCGGCCCTGATTGCTATCCAACAAAGGAGTTTTTCTTTTAATTAATATATAAATTTCGTTATCTGATTTCAAAAGCTCTGAATTGAAAGTGTATTCAATCAGAATACAAACAAGACTACCCTGACTTAAATTCCGCAGCCTGAGGTCACATCTGCTGATTACATGGTAACCTGGTATCCAGATCCTAATAATCCTGGGGAATGCATCAGAGATGGAGTCAGCCGTTTTCCGGAACTGCACGGATAACTGCTGATAATGGAAACCGGAAAAGCGCATTCCAAAGCGCATTGTGGGATATTATATAAGAAAGTAATCAATTTTTGTGTCTGTTATCAGTTATCGACCGGTAATTCTCAAGTTATCTGACCGTTTTATATGATTTACAGAAAAACTAATTTCGGGATGGTGTCCAAAATTAAAATTAAAATTGATATACCAACAAATACTATTGTATAATCATATTATGGGCTGAACCTGTGTATGATAAATAATGTTGGGGGGGAGTTATGAAACAAAACAGAATTTTAAGACAGTGCTTCAGTCTTCTTATAATTATTACATTTACTCTATCCGCAAAAACTTTTACGATAAAACCTGACACGGTGGTATATGTTGGAGAACCTGTTGTCTTTGATGCTGAATCACTGATGACAACAGATCTTTTCACCTCTGGTACCTGTACCACATTTGTCTGGTATTTTGACGACAGCTCAGAAGTAATGAAGCAGAGTGCCCGCTACAGATCAGGGTTGACAATTATGCATCATTTCATGAAACCTGATACATACGCAGTTACACTTACTGTTCAGGATCTTTCTGGTCGTATATCAAATTATACCAGAATTGTTATTGTAAAAGGTGTTGAACCGGTAAATGGTTTTGAAGTCTGGCATGCACCATTTCATGCACGGACAGCTCAATTTATATATGTCAAAATACCACAAAATATTACCACTGATAAAGCAAATCAGCTTAATGTGATCCTTCAAAACCTTTCTAAAAATACTAATGACACACTGCTGAAAAAAACTTCACTTGTTAATGAAGAAAAATGTCTGCTGAATCACTCAAAGTTATCTCGTGGAAATTATCTTTTACGAGTTGAAATCATTGATGGGTCAAAAAAAATTATTACTTTTTTAAACGAACGGTTTAGTAAAAACTTTGATGGTGACCCGATAATAGGTATAAATGAATACAATTCATTAATAAAGAATGGCAAACCATATTTCCCTATAAGTTCATGGATGCTTGATCCTTCAAGAATGGCAGACTGGAAAAGCGGTGGATTCTGCAATTCAGTATTTATGGCAGGATACTTGAACGAATATACTCCTGCAACCTGGAATTTATATGTTAATGAATACTGCAAAAAAAATGGTTTCCTTGCTATCGGTACCGAAAAGTTTCAGGGAAAAGCTAAAGAATTAAGGAATTCACGGGTATCTTCAATGATAAGCTATATGGAAGCAAGTGGACCAGAAAACATGCTTGCATATTGCTGGGACGACGAGCCAAATCTTGGTGGTACGACAGGTCAGGTAAACCCAAATGTTCATGCAGCCTGGTCGTATGCAACCAGTGAAAAAGATCAGTTACATCCAACTGTTGCTAATTTAGCCGGGTATTTTTACCTTCCAAGATCTCAGGGTTTTGGTTCAGAGTTCAATTTCTTATATAGTGAAAAAAATTTTGGCCGCAAAAATTTGATTGCAGATATTTATCATGGTGCATGCTTTGCGATGGAAGGATATAAACGCATTCAATATGACGACCCAAAGGATTCAACACGCAAAGCAATGGATATGTATACAGAATATCTGCGTAATAAATCTGGCTGGAATTACAATCTCGTTCCAATTATGGCTGTAACTGCGACATGTGGAATTGTGCCGGGTGATACATCTTTTATGCCGAGCGTCACTGTACAACAAATGAGAATGCAGAGCTGGCTTAATATCGTCTATGGAATAAAAGGTATGAACTGGTATCAATACTGGGGTGTAACCTATCCTGAAAATTATGGTTATATGGCTGAATATTATGATCAGGTAACACAGCTTGCACCTGCCATATTATCAGCCCCGGATACCACAATTTCAATTACAGATGATGCGAATACCCGTGGAAAGAGAGTAGATTGCCTTATAAGAAAGTTCGATAAACTGTATCTGGTCATAGCAGTAAGAGTCACGGAAATGGAATATCAGGATGACCCCTCTTTCGAGCAAGACACCCATCTGGTTAAAATAACATTAAATGGCATCAATCTCACAGGTAAAAAAGTGTTTGAGTATAAAAATTGGACACGAGTGGTAGACTCATTTAATGTTGAACAAAACAAATCTACTTTTAGAATCAGAACCAGCAGAAAACCATATCCTGGTAAAGTTATGATTGCAGGTGCATTGTCAACCGATACTACCTGGTCCTACTTGTTTGATGATGGTAATGGCACCATTTATAAAAACCGGGACTGGAAGAATGGTGGTAGATACAATTGCGGAACCATCAATTATGATTCAGGTATAATTGACTTCACCTATGTAAAAGAGTATGGTGGAGCTAACGCGAGCCCAACCGACATTAGAAAGGGCAACAGCAACATTAAAGTCATATATGCCGAAAAGGAACCTGAATTCAGGTTTCTGGATTTGAAGGGTTCATCATTTACGGATAAATTTGGGCGCGAAGATGTGCATATTTATTTAATCGGAGATCCTTCAGATTACAGCCCCATAAAATCAGGTAAAAACAGGACTAAGGGGACAATGAATAATATCATAAACAAACACAGTTTCCGTACCATTATAAATAATCCGAATGATTTTCAAATATTTGACTGTACAGGCAGACTGCTGTTTAAGAATGGGAATAAATTAAAACCGGTTTCTTCAGGTGTAATATTATACAAACAATTAAATTCAAAAGCTGAAAGAATATTAATAATGAAATAATATTTTTCTGTTGACAGTTGTTGCTTACCAATACTTAAACTTGAGAGTTGCTGAAAAATTACAAAATACCAGTAACCTGAACGATAGTTTCAGAAGCTCCCCAAAAGGGAGCTACCGAAAGTCATTGATACACTGTGGATACGATTAATTCCTAATTTTATATGCAGTATAAAAAGTGTTTCCACCTCTGTGAACCAGAAAAACCACCGATTCTCCAGCTTTGATGGATTTGGAAGCTTTCTCAAGCTGAGTCACATTCTCAAGGAGAATAAAATCGTTCTGTTTAATTTTCATTTGAGATATAACATCCCCTTCAAGCAGTGGCACATCATCACTTTCAACACTGGTGATAACTAACCCTTTCACATCTTTGGAGATGTTATACTGTTGCCTCAGTTCCTGAGTAAGATTTGCCGCGCTGAATCCAAGCTTATTACTGGTTGTCGCGTCATCCTCAATGTCAGAAGAACCGTTTTTAGACAATTGATCGATCATTTTCTGATCACGTTTTCCCACTACCAACTGGAGTTCAATGGTTTTCCCTCCCCGGAAAACAGTTACGGGGACTTTTTTGTCCGGAGACATGGCTGCGACCCTGTTACGAAGGTCATTTGTGTTATCAACGGCCTTACCATCGATGGTCATAATGATATCACCCCGTTTAATTCCAGCCTTATCGGCAGACTGCCCCTTTATCACATCGGCAATTAAAACTCCTTTTATGTCTCCCAGATCAAGAGCAGCTCTTACATTCTGATCGATATCCTGGATTGTAACCCCGATCCATCCCCTGACCACCTTCCCGGTGTAGATAAGATCTTCCATCACTTTTTTTGCCATATTCACTGGAATGGCAAAACCGATACCCATGTATCCACCAGATCTGCTGTAAATCATTGTATTGATACCGATCAGCTCGCCGTCAATATTAACCAGTGCTCCACCAGAGTTCCCAGGGTTAATGGCAGCATCGGTCTGGATGAAATTCTGATACGACTCATTACCACTTACATTTCTGCCAAGGGCTGAAACGATACCGGTAGTAACAGTAGAAGTAAGGCTGAACGGATTTCCAACAGCTATCACCCAATCACCCGGACGCATCTTGTCAGAATCTCCCAGATAAGCGACAGGAAGCTTGTCTATTTTATCCACGATTTTTATTACAGCCACATCGGTCAGCGAATCACTGCCTACAGTTTCAGCCTTTAAAACACGTCCATCATGAAGCTTAACCTCAATCTCATCCGCACCAGAAACCACATGGTAATTGGTAAGAATGTAGCCATCTTTGGAAACTATAACGCCGGAACCGAGTCCCTGCTGACGACGCTCTTTTTTCTGGATCTGAGGCTTCTGTTGTGGACGCTGTCTTGGTTGGCCAAAGAAAAACTCGAAAGGATCCCCGAACTGCTCATCACCAAAGAAATTATAAAAGGGATTATTCTGAAATACGATAGTATCAACTTTGGTTGGAATCACCGAAACCACAGTGGGGATGACTTTTTCGGCTATATCACCAAAGAGAGTTTTAAATGATCCCATTTTGTCTGCCGCACCGGCCAGAGGATTATTATCCGCTCCGAATTTAATGCTGCCTTTTGCAGGGTGGCTTTCACCGGCTGACACTATTCCTGTTCCTGTAAAGACAGAACTCCCAGCCATTACAATAAGCATTATGATTGAAACATTTCGTTTCAAGCAACTCAAGATCATCATGACCTCCTTTTTTAAAGTAACAATTGCACTCTGGATTGACTGGATTAAAATTTCGATTATGATCGAAAATTGTTGTGGATAGTTACAGCTTTGGCAGTTTTACATGCGATTCTGTATTAATTCTTGTTAATCCCATTAGTTGGAATTGTGGATCAGGTATTCCCCTGTTAGACCGAAACAGTGATGCGTATGCTTACTGTGCTGTTGTTAGAATAGAAAAGGAGATGAGACGAAATTGAAAAAAAATGTACAAAAGAAAGGTGCAAAGTATGACACAACATGCTTTGCACCAGATGTAAAAATCGAATTACATTTCAGGCTGGCCTTTGAGCTGATCAGTAATACTCTTTATCGATGCCTGAAAATCATCAAGGCTCTTTGAGGCTTTCAACACATCTCCTGCTTCAAATTCAGCTGCAGCACGGGC
Organism: uncultured Fibrobacter sp.; assembly: GCA_964411655.1. GTDB lineage: Bacteria > Fibrobacterota > Chitinivibrionia > Chitinivibrionales > Chitinispirillaceae > JAAYPC01. The sequence continues at coordinate 58,741 of CAYPMS010000010.1, read as the reverse complement.
TGCAATGCTGTCAGCATTACTCAGTTCAATTTTCAAATCAGGGACAAGGCTCTTTTTACTCTTTAATTTTGAGGCTTTTTTGAGGTCATCTTCAGTTTCTTTCAACATACTTTTTGACAAAGCCAGATTTTCCTTCACCTGAGCAACAATGTTTTCCTTTGCTTTGGGTGCATCAGCAGTAATTTCTTTAGCAATGTCGGTTGCGTTTTTGAGAAGCTTGGTAACTCTGGTGTATTTGCGGGTCAGGAAAAAAGAACTCTTCTGTTTGGCAATTTCCTTTTCTGCTTCTTCAACAACTCGCTGAACATTCTGAAAATTTTTGGTCATATATTTGTCAGCTTCTACATCCTGGGCTGCTTTTAAGGCAGCTTTAGCCTCTGCCAGTTCTGCATCAGGTGCTTTTTGACATCCGCAGAAGAGATAGGCAACACATGTACCGGCAATAATCAGATTTACTTTTCGGCTAAAAAGACGCATACTGAGACTCCTGTAAAGATTGTTAGATTTAGCCTGTATGAAGAATGGCAGGTAACCATTTAATTGGTAATAGCAATATAAGCTATTGAATCAGAGTAAGCAACTTTTTGGTTTAAAAGCTTTGATTTAATGATGTTTGCACTGACCTGAAGAATCTGGCAAATAGAGTTCCACCGGAAGATATCCGATTCATCAGAGCCAGTGCGGATGGGAAAGGTGAAGGTATTAATCCAGGGAGAATAATTCTTCCGGTGATTCTACCTCATCGCTCAAAAAAGAGATCCCCGCGATAGCATCGTTCGCATCCTCAAAGCTCAGTTCCCGTAGCTCTTCATCTGGTTGAACATATTGTTCAGATTCAACGTCCATCAGTATTTCATCAGGAACATATTCTTCGAAATCACCCAGCATTGAAACCTCCTAATATGTTGAGTTTAAATGTTCTGTGGTGATTTCGAAAACAGAATAAAAGATATTTAATTTTTCTTTCGAAAAAATTTTCTTGTTTCTTCAGGCTTCCTCTGTTGTTTTGTACCCGCCCTGATACGTTTCTGTATTCGGGAGCAGCCGTTTTAAGCTACTCCCCTTTTGAACAAATTTTATTTAAAAACTCTCCTGGAACCTACATTCTCAGCACAAGGCTGCATTATAGACTCCTTCGGTATAAGATGCAACGGTGTCCCAGTTGAACTTTTCTTCAACCGCTACCCTTCCATTGCGCCCAAGAGCACGGCAATGATCGTGATCAGCCAGTAGTGAACCGATACCGTGGGCCAGGCCTCCTGGATTGGCATCGACCAGAAATCCGTTTACATTATGCCATATATACTCCCTTGGGCCACCAGCAGTAGTCGCTACAACCGGTTTACCAGCTGCCCATGCTTCCAGAGCCACAATACCAAAGGGCTCATTACGGCTTGGTAATGCCAGGATATCAATCGAACGCATCAGCTCGCTATACTCTCCCCTGGAGAGGCTTCCCAGAAAACGGATTGCATGAGCAACTCCCAATTCATTTGCACGGTTAACCAGACCATCTTTCTCCGGCCCTTCACCGGCAATAATAAACTTTGCAGAGGGGAAGTATCCAAGCACCATGGGCACCGCTTCCACAAGAAGGTCCATACCTTTCTGCGCAATCATACGCCCGACAGCGAAGATGGTAGGATCAAGTGGAGCTATTCCGTAGCGGGCCTTAACCGGACCAGGTTCAAGATAACCATTGAAATGATGATATGCGACTCCATTTGGCACCACATGAATCTTGGAGTGATGTACCCCATATATGCGCTGAATCTCTTCTGCCAGAAATCCGCTTATGGAGATGATCAGTTTAGCATGATTGCACGCTGCATATTCTGTGTCTCTTATCCAACTGGCAAAGCCATCATGAAACACATTACCATCACGACCATATTCGGTTGAATGCATTGTAAGAATACCAGGAGTGCCAAAACCATCACTGATATATTTAAGCACATTACCAGTCAGCCAGTCGTGAGCATGAACCAATTCGAACTTCCCGATCATTGAGGTGACTTCATGAAAACGGTGTGCCATAGCCTGACACATCCAATCCATACACTGAACAAAATTGTCACTGATACCATGATCGACACGATGGTAATGGACACCATCGATCCGATCATAATGGCTTTGATCCTGTCTGCGGCGGGTAAAAACATGAACATCGTGCCCCCTGCGTTCCAAACCGGCAGCAAGTTCAGTCACATGAACACCCAGGCCGCCGATATTAATTGAATGCAAAGACTCCCAGGAAAAAAGAGCTACACGCATGATAGCGCCTCCTTAGTTTGTTAGGTGTTTTTAGAAATGTGAAAGGGAAGGAAATGTTAAATTAAAAGCTTATCAGCATTCATTTCTGTTACTTATTAAAACCAACTTGACAAATCGATTTGTGCTTATAAGAAAAATGAGAATTGAAAAATAGTGAGACGAATCGCCTGTTTTTCAGTACGATTCCACAAGCGAAATACGGAGAAAGTGACTGCCTGAATTCAATAGAGATTAATCGATGAAAACAAGTCTGAAAATTCGGTTTGGTCTTTTCCCATAACGTTTCCAGTGTTATGGGATCTTCAATATATATTTTTGCCCTTATATGTATTGGTATAATTTTTTACTGGGAAATTCTTATACTCAGGAACCAGGAAAATTTGGAAACCGAAGTTTCAAATTTTCCGGTTTTCTTCATTGCACTGATGTTAATACTAGTGCCTGACCGCTTTGCAAATCTGTTACGGTATGTAACTTCTGTATCCTTCAAGATCATCTGTACCCTGGTCATCAGAGCCTGAAGATGAAGATTCTTTCCTGACCTCTGGTTCACTATTATCAGGTTGCGATCGTGCTTTTATGTTAAATTTATATCCGACAGCAACACTTAATGCCTGATGTTTACCATTGAGGTTTACATTCTCTTCTTTGTCGTGGTTGGATTTCAATATATCAATCAGACCGATATATACGGCTGGCCGGATAAAAGCAGCACCTAACTTGCCGGTGTTAATTTCGAATCCTACACCGGCTGTAATCCCCAGATCAAGCATTTTTATATCATGCTGAAAATTGATCTCCTCAGGAGATAGTTCATCGATACGGGCAGGCTGACCACCTATTTCCGGAACAAAGACTCTCTTATTATTTCTTTTTTCGCCCTTTAGGAAGATACCCATATCAGGCCCACCGAACACACTTAAGCGGAAAATGTTTATTGGAAGATTGAACTGCAGCAGTACAGGTATCTGCAAACTGAGCATGTCTATTTCCTGAACAGTTTCCTGTCTGACATTTGTCTCCTTGTTCAGGATTTTGCTGAGTACATTCTTCTCACCTCTTGACTCAAAACCTGTACCGACGATCAGGGATAAGTACTTGAAGAAATTCTGTTCGAACCCTATCGAGAATCCAAATCCGAATTTCAGATCATCGCTTATATTAAGTGAATCATTTCCGGTAATAGTGGATGCATTTCTATTGACTCCGATAAGAAGTGCCGGATCGGAATAACCTTCTGCTGCAACAAGCATTAATAATAAGAATGGTATACAGTATTTCATATTTACTCCAGAGTTTTATTATTACAGATTTAGAAATTAAAGCTGATCTTTGTTACCCACCACCAGTCGCCAGGCTGCACCAGCATTTCTCTGTGGTTTGCCTTGTCATAGAGGACATTAAAAAGCCTCATATGGTCCCGGGCACATTGTGCGGTAATAGCCATGTGACCATCCAGAAAAGACCTCTTCATATACAAAGACCATTTCCATTTTGATTCTTTAATATTATCAATCAGACCCGGAGCCAGAGGTCTGCTTGCATATATGTAAATATCCCGGTAATCATTATAATATTTTGAACCCCAGTATTCGAATTCCAGGCTTAATACATCAAGAATAGTGAATGTTGGAAGATTGACTCCGAAAGTAATGATTGTTTTCTCCCACAAATCGGAATAGGAAGGATTATATTTCTTTTTAGCAGTTGAATCCGGATATGATTTCCATCCAACTATAAGCGCTTCCCCATAAATTTTGAGATCATTTTTCCCAAAAAGAGTTGATGGCCTGACAAATGCCAAAGGGTCTATAGAGACTTTCAGCATTGCTTTGTTTCCTCTAAACGTATAATAAGAGGTATCCCCGTCTTTAATGAACATGTTATCTTCTGTTTTGGGAGTGGTTACCAATCCTCTGTCGTATACAGAAATAAGATGTGCAAAGCTTACTCCTGCACCGATATTAAAAAAGCCTTTGCTTAAAAGATCGTAATTAAAAAGATATGCCAAAGACCAGTCCATCGCAGGATAAAATACTGTTTCGGATGTAAAAAGCAGGTCCTGAGTAAAGCAGCCATTCAAATCATGGCTTATTTTAAATCCCAGTAGTTTTGCACTGATATCATCAAAATCAGTTTTGAGATACGCAGGATAAGTAGCCGATCTGAACAGAAATTCTCCAAGATTCCGCACATCAGGATTGTATTTGAACTTAAATAAACCTGCAGTGAAATCTAATTTATTTTTCTCAAACCCCAGCATATACTTTCCATAAGATTCCAGCATATAAACTTCAGGTCTAGCCATCTTAGTCTCTGGTGATTCATCCTGCGCCTTCCAGGAAAATTTTGTCTCAGCTTCGATACCTGCAACGATTTGGAATCTTTCTTTATACAATACATCAAAAAGTAAGCTGGCATAAGCATGCTCTGTCCATATATTTTTTACATTTGCTTCATCTTTTATACCTGTACCGCGATTAACCTGTCCAAACCAAAAATGTCCGTTACCCTTTAATGCTAATTTAAAATGGTTATTTGCGGTCTGCAGCTCCAGTGCAGAAGCCTTTAATACCAGCAAACCAACCACATAACACCAGAAAAACGTTTTTTGTTTAACCATGATTTCTCCTTCAGAGAACTTCCTTTTTTAATAAAACTGCAAATCGCCATTTTCTGTATTTAACAATGCAATAAAATCGAACCGGGATCCATTCTCAGGAACGGTTGTGTCAATCGATATGTTATGTTCATTGAACAGGTATCATCTAAAATATAAAAAGAATCTGAGTTTCCCCAGATTCTTTTAAGAAAAATTACTGCATAATGATTAAATGATCAATTGACAGTGAAAGAACCACTCAAGGACGGCTCATCCGGCTTGGGTGTAATCTTCGATGAAGTACCTACACGCACTTTATAATTACCTGTAAGTATCTCCCATTTACCGGAGCCATCAAATTCCTCCGAACCTACTTTGAAATAGGCCATATCTTCGGGATCCAGTGTAAAAAGAACCGTCTTCTTCTGACTTGGCTCCAGGGTTACCCGATCAAAGCCTCTGAGATCCTGCTTACGAACCGGTACAGTTCCGGTAGGAAGCGAAAGGTATAACTGCACCACTTCATCCCCCTTGACCTCTCCGGTATTGGTTACATCTACAGAAACATAGATCCGGTCACCCTTTTTTATCTTTGAAGGATAAATCTTAAGATTGGAATAGGAAAAAGTGGTGTAACTTAAGCCATGCCCAAAAGCAAACAGAGGCTCTTCATCCATATAATTTACTTTAAAATACCCATGCGCTTGTTCCGGACTACCATATTTAAGATTCGAAGATCCTGATTCGAATTCAAAATTAGCAGCCTGACTTTCGGTTCTTGGAAATGTCATATTCAATTTCCCGCCAGGGCAAACATCGCCAAAAATAACATCAGCCATTGAATACCCCTGCTGTTCCCCTGGACCAAAACACACCAGAATTGCCGGTGCTTCGGACCAGTTGCCAGGCAAGGAAGCAGAGCCACCTGTGTAGAGGACGATTGTTTTGGCAGTTGTAACTCTCAAAGCCTCCTGCACTTTTGTGTCGTCGAAGACTCTCATATCTGGCCGGTCATACCCCTCTCCTTCGTCATGAGCACCAGTGGCCACTATAATATAGTCTGCACTATACATATTATCTACAATCGTAGTTTTTCCATCAATGCTCAAATTAGCCAGATATTCTGTGATTCCTCTTTCCGGACTTATCCGATTTTCGTCCTTGGCTTTAACCAGAGAACTTTCCCAAAACCAGGAGTCCCCGCCCCCCAGACGGGCTACCTGATGCTCCTGCTTGTTACTGTACTGGCTCTGTCTTGAATCCGCACCCATGCTTCCAGCCTTATAGGTCCCACCGGTGATAAATATTTTTTTCCCGGTCTTTGGAATAGGTAACACGTTTCCCTCATTCTTTACCAGAACAAGTGCTCTGGCACCGATTTTACGAACAAGATCCTTGTGCGCTTTTGAATTAGGTGAATTCTGATAGTCTAAATGGTTATAATTTGGATCAAGCAGACCTACTTTACCATTTGCATAGATGATATGTTTAGCTTTTTTCCTGGCATATACAGGTTCAGAGGCAAAATGGCTCTCTGCATACCTTACTGTAGGAAGTAACTGATCTGCGCCATATTTAACAACAGCCTCCAATGTGTTATCATTAACCTTAGCATTCCAGTCACTCATGGTATAACCCAAAAACCCCCAGGTATTTCTCAGAAGATCCTCCACCAGATATTTACTATCAGTACAGTATTGACCATTGATCTTATTGTAAGCAGTCATTATACCCAGGGCTCCGGCTTTAACCACACATTCCTTATACTGAGGCAGATAAAGCTCGTGTAAACTTCTCTCATCTATCATCGCGTTTAAATTTTCTCTGTCAATTTCTTTATTGTTAACTGCAAAATGTTTTACCGCAGCGATCACTCCCCTTGTAGCCAGTCCTCTCACCTGAGCAGCAGCCATCTTGGCGGTAAGATAGGGATCCTCACTGAAATATTCGAATGAGCGCCCACCTCTGGGATTCATCACGATATTAACTGAAGGCCCCAGGCAGACATTACGTCTGTTTGCTCTGAACTCCTCACCCATGGCCACTCCCTGTTCGAAAGCAAGATCTGGATCCCAGGTACAAGCCAAGCCACCACAGGTGGTAAAACAGGTTGCATCTCCTCCCCAGTTACGGGTATTTATACCATGCGGGCCATCCGCAGAACGGATATTTTTCAGCGTTCCCGATGAAGTACTGAACCCTTCCTGTTCAAAGAAAGTGTTCGGAACGCCTTCCTCATCATTAGAGGCAGCTCCACTAAACAGCTTTACCATTTGCCCCACAGTAGCTTCTTTACACATAGCTTTAGCCGTTTTCAGTACCTCTGTTTCGATGGCGGTCACCTTAACCACTGCCTTGTACTTACCTTTGGGTTTTCCGGAAAAACGGAAAAAGATGTCTCTCTGAGGTTCTTTAGGAAGAATGTGAATTACTCCAACCGCTCCATCCACTGCATCCAGCTCTAAAGGGTCACCACCTTTCTCCGGCACTATCTCCAGCTTCACAATGATCGAATCGTACTGATAAAAACCTAAATCGGTGGTATCTATGGTAAGAGTGTAGCTGACCTTCCCCAGGTAACCAAGCCCGGCGGCAGGTTCATGAAGAAAGTCCGTATTAACGGTCACAGCCTCCAGAGCTGCATTGCTGATACTGAAAAGTGATACTATTAAAGCTGCAGTAATTATTATTTTTCTTTTTCTCATTTTATTCCATCCTTAATTGGCAATTACAAAACGGATTGATTTCTGCATATCTGTGGTCTTCAGTATTGCAGTGTAAATACCTGAAGCATGCCTGGTGGGACTTTTCCAGTTTACAGTGGAAGTTCTGCTGGTAACCGGGATAGATGCCAGTCTGACACCACTGATAGAGTAAATCTCTAATTCTGCAGCTACATTGGAAGGAAGATAATATCTGAAAGAAACCTGATTTTTTCCACACAGTCTCGCGCTCGAAAGAACACAATAACCAGATACTTTATTAATCCTTTTGACAGCCGTACCTGGAAATTCAAAAGGCTCACTCTCTTTCTTCCAATCGACAGCAAAAGTCGAGGTTACCAGAAAGACCGCTGCACATACAAGCGTCGACACGATGCGATTCATATTCACCCTCTCTCAGAATTGATGTTTTTTATCTAAAAACTGCAGTAGATTACCCTGGATAACAGGCAATAATATTAAAAGTTTAAGCAATAGTCTGCCTTATCAAAAGTCGATAAAACATCAAGAACCTCAAACATACCCGTATCAATACTTTACGGTTATCCATAGTGACCTGCTGCAGTTTTCAGGTTTGATATGTTATTAGCCTGAACTGAACAGTTTAATTGATAAGTTTATTTGCATCTAAGCGCCTAAATAAACGCTTAAAAAGATGTACAGATACCTTATTTATTAATGCGAACAAGTTTGAAATGCTCAAGGAATTAGTAATATACATAGGTAATACAGTTCAGGCAAACGCGAAAAATGGAACCTCCAGGTAAGATTATTTTTCCGAAATAGAATGCCGCCAAATGGTTTTTTTGATGATTTAATGCATTTAAAAAACCTTTTTCACTTCAGTTCTTTTTTTCAATTTAACAAAATATTCTTTTAATTCTTTTTTTCAAACCCAATGCACTTTCTCTCAGAAGTGTGTGTCAACTATTCAATGATTCAAAACAGATAAGGATTAGCTGCGCTAACAGGAAAATTGGGTAACTGCAATTTAAAAGGTGTGGCAGATAGCCGTAAATAACCACCTGTGTCAAGAAAGAGACTTCGGGATACAGAAGATCGCACACCGACCTTCTAATTTAGATCCATTGGCTATTTTGCAGAAAGTGTAAAAAAAAATGTAGTTCCTTTATTAAGTTCTGTGGAAACCCATATTTTACCCCTGTGGCGTTCAACAATTCGTCTTACTATTGACAACCCTATGCCGGTTCCCGGATAATCTCTGGATGAGTGTACCCGGACAAAAGGATCAAATATTCGATCAGATTTATCCACATCAAACCCGATCCCGTTATCTTTTATATAGTAAACCGTTTTTCCCTCTTTCTTCTCCTTTCCTATCCATATTCGGGGAGAATCTGTTTTTGACGAGAATTTCAGGGCATTGCCTATTAGATTATCCATAAGAAGCCGTATTAAACCTGCATCGGCAATCACTATCATCTGGGGTTCAATCTCGATTTTATATCTTGATATATCATATGTAATACCAAAACCTTCAACCGAGTCCCGTGCAATCTCACTCAGATTTATTCTGGAAAATGAAAGCTCCTGTGCCCCGATCCTGGTCAAACGGAGAAGGTCATTGATGATCTCCTTTACCCTCTTACCTTCTGAAATTATTCTATTAAGCGCATCTATCTGCTCTTCACTGAGATTTTCACCAGATTCTTTGATTAGCTCACCAAATCCAATGATTAAACTGACTGGATTTCTCAGGTCATGCGAAATAGAATAGGCAAAACTTTGCAAATCCCGGTTTGCCGTAAGAAGCTCTTCTGTTCTCCTTTTAAGAGTATCACGCTGTTTCTTACTCTGCTTTATATAGATGACAGTTAATCCCAGGAGCAAATAAAGAATCAGACGCGAAAAGGTATTCCATAAGATAATTTGATCGATGCGTAAGGTTTCGTAGAAACGCAATTCGACTACAAACCAGGAGAACGCCGCCAGAAATGAAAAAACAATGCCTGCCACAAGTCCGACATAGAATGCAACTATGTATACCGGAACCAGATAAAATATGAAAAAACTGAAATTGTGACCAGACAGATTATCCAGAATAAATATTGCAACGATTAATAATGCGTTGAGAATGATAATTAAAGTAGTCTTGGCCGAATAGCTCAAATTGAACCACTCCAAAAATTGCTGCTTCTTTTTCCAGAATACCACCAATTATAAATAACTTGCATTTATCCACCAAACTGCAATTTTCATTCCTTTTTCAGAAATTTATCTTATTTTAATGCCAAATAAAGAAAAACCTCCGATAAAAGGTGTTCTATGAACATAAAATCATTCTTTCTAAAATTAACCCCTTTAATACTCACCATCTGCTTTCCTTTGACTGCTATCACCATTCGAATAGATGCTTCCGCGCAGAAACACCGGATCAGTCCATTTATTTTCGGTAAAAATCATGGAATCTCAGATGATCCGTCCAAACCTACCAGCGACTCAATAATTAATCTTTATAAAGACTGCGGGCTAAAAATCATTCGTCTGGGTGGAGGAAACAATCAGACTAAATATAACTGGAGGGCCAAATTGACCTCCCATCCGGACTGGTTCAATAACGTATACCCTCATGACTGGGATTTTTCCGCACTGGAAATTCAAAACAAACTACCTGGAGTTAGTGGGCTTTTCAGTTTCCAGCTTCTGGGGTGGGTGGCTGATAATAATAAGAATAACTGGAATGATTGGCAGTGGAGCCAACAACACCAGGGCACTTATCCTCCAAGAGAATTTAACCTTGCGGGTGGAGGTAGTGTCAATGATGACGGCACGGAACTGTTGATCGAGGGTAATCATAATCTTTACCTTAAACCCTGGCCTGCAGAATCTACCACCGCGATACTTGATCACTGGTTTGCAGATGATGGAATCGGATTGGATAAGAAACTGTTCCAGTACTGGAATATGGACAACGAACCAGATATCTGGAATGGAACTCATGATGATGTAATGAAAGATTCGGTTCCCTGGCAGACCTTCATTGGCAATTATATCGCAGTCGCCAGTTCTGCACGAAGAAAGTTTCCTCAAATCAAGTTGGTAGGACCAGTCACCACAAACGAATGGCAGTGGTATAACTGGAATAATTCTACCCTCTCAATCAATGAAAACGGAACCACCCGAAAATATATATGGCTTGAATATTTTATTAAATTGCTGGCTCAGGAACAATCTTCCTCAGGAGTTCGTCTCATCGATGTGTTTGACTTTCACTTTTATCCGTCAATGACCACTTCTAATGACATTCATAACATCACTCAATTGCACCGGATATGGTTTGATACCACCTACGATTATCCCAAAGCAAATGGTGTCAAAAAGATCGGCCCCAATGGATGGAACCCGGATACTACAAAAGAATTCATAATGGAAAGAGTCCGCCGGTGGCTCAAACAGTATATGGGTGATAATCATGGAGTAACCTTTAGCGTCACAGAATGCGGAGCGATCTATCATGATAATGCTTCTGTCAATGCTGTCTGGTACGCTTCCCATCTGGGGGAATTTGCCAGACAGCCGGATGTGGAAGTCTTTACACCATGGGATTGGTACCCTGGGCAGTATGAAGTACTTCACCTGTTTACCCGGTTCATGAAACCAAATTATGTGAAAAGCACTTCTGATCTGGACAGTATACTGTCGGCCTATGGCTCGGTAAATGATTCAGAAGATTCCATGACCATAATTCTGGTAAACCGGGATCAGTCCAGTAACCACTCTGCTGATATTTCAATTAATGGCTTCGATCCCATTTACGGAGATGTGCCTGTATTACAACTGAAAAACCTGAACGGAGAAACTTTCAAAAGTGCTTCAGATAATGCTTTGCAAAATTATACTCTGGAAATCTCAGGTAAAAATATCGCTGTAAATCTTCCTCCCCTTTCAGTTACTGCTGTCATTTTAACCGCCGAAGGTTCCCGGATCAGAAAAATTAATGCGGCTGCAGAATTCAATTTTGATATCCATGTAAACGGTAATTATCTGAATGTTAAATCAGAACTGACTTCTCCATCTTCAATTTCTTTATTTTCAATCGACGGAAAACTGGTGCGGAAATGGGCCCTTAAACCCGGCATGAACCATTACCGGTTCTCTCTTAGCGGAATTCCTTCGGGTGTGCACTGGATAAAAGCCGGAAAACAGAACCAAAAAATAGCTATATTGCATTAAGTGAACTTACAACCTGTTTTCTTGTAAATGGAGAGAGGCAGTAAAAACTGCCGCTCCTGATCCTAACTCAGAAAGAAAACAGTAATTGCGGACCAATTGCCATTACAGTTTGCCCGTAAGCCGCAATTCGGGCAGACCTGGGAACATTGTCATCAACTGTATTGGCAACACTCAGCCACAAACCCGATGCAATTACTCCTATCCCGATAATCCTATGAACTTTTCTGACCACCTGAGCAAAATCTTCATCACCGATCAACACCGTCAGACCACCACTGGACTGAAAACCTAAGAGCACAAGATCGGTTATTGCTGCAGCACGGGTAGGAGCATGATCGGTATTTCTAAGTACCTGTGAAGATGAATAAATACCGCTAACCGTAATCAACGGAGCGGTAAAAACATGAATTCTTCCTTTTCTGGAAAGAAACTTTCCTGATGATTCTTCGGTTGCAAAAAGTATCAACACTAAAACAAACAATATTTTTTTCATAAGATACCTCTTTTCAGAGTTGATATGTTTAATTAAACCTAAATTGTTACCTTACTTCTTTTGGTTGCTTTCCTCTGGAAAGTGGTTTGGTTTCTTTTGTATAATAAATGGCTGTCTTCCCTGCACTTCTCCAGGCAACACCAATTTTAATTGTTGGAAACCAGTCATTTTCAAATAATACTCTATTATCAGCCATCTGCATCCCTGTAATAGAATAGACAGCACCGGTTTCCACAAAAAAACTGGCATATTCACCTATCATTGCCTCAAATCCAGCCATGGCCGGAATAAAGTAGTAATCGGTTTGTCGTCGGGGTGTATGCAAATCATAATCAAGGTAAAAAATGGTTAAAAGATAGAAGACCTTTTTTTTCATTGGACCAAACCGAAGCCCCATGGAATTATCGATTATCCCTACAAGTGATCGATCATCAAACTGCAGGTCTTCTCTAAAATCTATTTTATGATGTTTGAATCCTGCACTTATCTGGTTGGACCAGAAAAACCTTTCAGTTTTACGACTTTTTAAGTTCTCCATACGGGTACGAATCAATGCCTGAAACACCCCCCTGTTTCCACCGATATCGATCCCGGCATCCCACCAGTACAATAACCCATAGCTGTAACTCAGCATTATTGCCGGGGGTAACAGATCCCCATCAGCGTAAAGTAACAATGAGTGCTCGTTTTTGTTGAGCACCCCACCCCCTCTGATAAACGATGGCTGCTTTACAAATCCCAGAGGCGTATAATCTGAAGGTGATCGTTTTTTAGGCAACTCTGCAGTGTAGAGCCTTCCCCTATCTGTTTTGTACCAGTAAGTATCAACTGTATCACCTGCTCTGATATAATCGAAGCTGTCTGGTTCAGCACCCGTTTTAGATATGATCAGAAAAAACAGGGTAACTACTGCAAACCTTATCATAAGCTACTCCTTTCATTCGTTTACTTTTGATTTTTACTTGTCTTAAATATGCAATATTTATACCACATTGCGGTAACAATCGGTCTATAGATAGAACAGAAAAACAATGGGGAAATCAGGACTGTTGGAGATTAAAAAGAGCTGGAAATAATGAAAAATGATCCGGTACAGCAGTATTACCAGAAAGAACAGGAACTTGTGTATTGAAGGTATCCTGACCAAAACAATACATTAATGTATTAATGTACAGATGATGTTTTCAGAAACATAGTGTTCGTTAAATTTAATAAATATCTGAATTTATGCAACTAACTTTCAAAGACATTCTGCAACTTATAGACAGATGTCGGCAAGAAAATAAAACGGCCTCTGAATAGTGCCCAGGAAGAACCGCTTGTATTTTTTCAGAGTCCGTTTAGAAGCAGTCTTTTATTAAAAAACCAGATTAAGCCTGGTCAGATAATGAACTTTTTCACCTGTAATACTGATTGCATCTATAAACATTATCATTATTTGATTCGAGTGCTTTACCTTTAAAACAGCTTTGCCGTTAATGTCGACACCGCATTTCTGTATCACTTTACCGCTAAGATCATTGAGAGCCACCGTACCACTCCAGTTTGATGGAAACCGTATGAAAATTCCATCTTTCCTGGCCCTTATCAAAGGCTGGAAATTGCTGTGCTTTACCCTTGAAGGTCTTTTAATACCGATTGACCCGTTCCCGAGAATTGATTCAAGTGCACCTGTAAGAAAAACCAGTGGTGCATTCCAGTTTATTGCCACCTCATTTGATGCATAACTCTCCTGATGATCAACAAATGAAAGTGCAGGCAGATTTGATGGATACTCCGGGCAGTCATAACACCCTCTGGTGTCCTCCTGATTGGGATTGGGGCCCCCTACCAGAAAGCCTGGAACCGGGTCTGTAACAGTATCTGCGCCTGAAGGGCGATGGTGAGGTTTCATAACCTTTTTGGTACCCATGCCAGTCACATAGCAGTATCCGGTGGGATTCTTTCCCAGAAGATAATCCAAAGCAGCTATAGCTGCATTCATATATTCGGCTCCTGGTTCGATCTTGCTGGCAATAATAAGTGCCATTGCCTGATTGGCAGCAACAGAATTACTGGCCCAATAGAAATCTTTCGAGGTCATCGACACTCTGTAGGGATTATTCTGGTATTTGACCAGCAGAGAATCTGCCATCTTTGTGATATCCGATTTAAGAGTGTCTTTTGACACCACACCGGTGAGGCTGTCCTGGGTTAAAACAAGTGTATAGAGTCCCAGAGCGTTAACATTGTTCCATCCTGGAATTCCATAACCCTTTGATGGTTTGTTCTTCTGAGCTATAGTAAAAAAGGAATCTATTCTGGTAGCCACATAGAGTTCAATTGCCGCCCAATGAAATTCATCCTTGAAAGAACCATCACCGTATTCACCAGTGGAAATTCCTGAAGGGTTCTTGAAAACAACCGAATCATTTTTTCTGGCCCATTCCCATGCTCTCAGTGATGCTTTGAGACAACTGTCTGCCAATCCGGGAATTTCATTTTCAAATTTTCTCAGAATTCTGGATGCCTGTGCAGTGACAGCCGCAAAATCCAGTGTGGCTGCAGTCCCTTTTTTAACGATATAACGGGTGTCAGTATCCTCCTCTGGCATAATAAAGCCACAGAACTTAGCAGTGGTGAGTTTGTGATAAACCCCACCATCATCAGGGTCCTGCATAGTAAGCATCCAGCGAAGATTCCATAGGATCTCATCAATAATATCGGGAAGTTTGTTGGACGATTCGGGAATATTGAGTTTAAGAGTGTCATAAAATTCAGGGAATGCCTGATATGCAGCGAAAAGAGTATACGTTGTAATACCTGAATTTACGATGTATTTACCGTAATCACCTGCATCATACCATCCCATTGGGGAGCAGATTTTGGTACCAGCAGGCCGGGTAGTCGATTCAGCGGAAGAGTGAATTTCTGCTTCATTATCAGGATGTCCCATAGCACGAGCCCATCTTTCACCATAGAGAGGTTCAATCTCCATGGAGGCTCTATTAAAATAGTAGGCCTTAATAGAAGCTTTGGATAGCTCCAGATGAACTTGGGGTTTAATGGAAAACTGATATGAGCTCAGATCATTACCAACATTGATCTTGTACTCGCCTTCAGTATCAAAAGCAGAAAAATCTGCAATCATAGTGTTTTCATTGGAAGCATCCCAGTGTCCTCCCTGAATTAGTTTTCCCTTAAAGACGACCTTGTTACCATTTGCAGTTACTACTGAGAAAGAATCGAGGGTAGCACCGACAACTATAGCAATTTTTTTGTGCTGAGGATAATACCCTATTTGATTAACATGAATAAAGGCTCCCTGAGCTGAAGAAAATATGGAAATAAGAAGAACAAAGACAATTGAACTTAAGCGATTTGACATAAGACACCACTTTCTTTTTATATTTTATATTTTTTACCCTCATAAATTACCTAATTAGTGGCAGTTGTGCCTGAGCAGGCTATTTAATTATAGCAATTATTTACTTAAGTTTTATAAGATTTGATTTTTTTGCGGGTGTATCCAAAACAATCAATCCTGCTCACCACATGAAAATCGATGGTTATATGAATGTTAGAAATTGCATCAATCGATGCAATAAAATGCAGGTGAAGTGCTCTTGTAAATATGTTGTTTGCGTAGAAGTGATTGGTAAATCAGGAGGAGGGACACAAAAAGATCTTAATAAAACGGCAATGGCAAAAAAGCCGGTAATAAAACTGCTGCTTAGAAGATATGCTGGCTACTACTGAAGAGTTCTGAAGAAGACATTCAGTATTGTGTAAAGCACCCCGACACCATTAAGGCAGATTTAACGCAAGTTCGTAATATACCTGCAAATGCAGCAGCAGTTAACGTCGGCATGCTTTTTGCTTAAAAAATTCACTCAAACGCTTTAATCGGAGTATTATTAAAAGGAGGTTTTCACAATGAAAAGGATAATGTGTGTAGTTCTGTTTATGACCAGCCTCAGTTTCGCAGATCTCATCGAAATAGATCTTCCGGTTTCAGAAAACGGTTGGGATCATTACAATGCTACTTTTATTGGAGTTAACCTGAAAAGTTATCTGGGTGAAAACCAAAGTGTCCAAAGCGCTGTTCTTAAATTTACTGGCGTTCAGAATTTAATGGAACCGGAAAATAACGATATTTTACATATTAATCTTCTCAAGAGTAATCTTTCCGGTTTAGAACAGCAAATAACCAAAATTTATGTAGACAATCAGGAACAATCCAATTATTTCGAGAATAAAAGCAATTCAGATTTCTCGTGGATAGACAGATCTGATCTGGGTAGTTACAGTGATAACAATGATAATGGTTATATATATTATGAATGGAAGCAAGCTTATTGGGAATCAACACAAGAACACGAAAGCGAAAAAATTAATGGGTTGAAAAATGGCTATTATTGGCGCTGGGAAGGTAAGGGTTGGGATAATGCTGGTTATACTTATCTAAACGGTTATCTTCAGTGGCACAATGCCGGTATACTATGGTCCAGATACAGTGGTTGGACAACCGAAGACTTTGACAGAGTCCTTGATGCCGAATTGGTCAACGAATTAATGGCTTCATCGAATGGTTGGATTGGTTTTGGTTTTGATGCAGACTGCCACTACATTGGAAAAGTTAAACTAGTGGTTACTACCGCCAATATTCCTGAACCAGGCTCTCTCTCACTCTTGTTTCTTGGATTCAGCAGCCTTACAGGTGCATTCCTGGTAAGAAGAAGAACAAAATAAAGACAATCCTAAAATCCGCAGTTGAACGCGGCGCATATTCATAACCTATTGAGCGCTAAGCCATTCACGCGGTTTGACCTTATCACCGTGTCGATAAGGCCTGCACCGCGTTCAAGGCTTATCATCTCAATATCTTATGCATCTGCATCCACCTCAACTGCGGAATTTAGGATAATCAAACATCTACTTTTTTAAGGGAAGTCTTCATGACCTCCCTTCTTTTATGCAAAAGACCCATAAGCGACGCTTGCTATCTATTTAGGACAATCTGCTTACAACACATCTGAAAAACAATCTTAACAACTCAAAAATCCACCCGTATTGCAGTTCTGGTCAAAATATCCCCCCCCGCCTTCAACTGGTAAAGATAATAACCGGGAGCACAATCACTGGCATTCCAGGTTACCTCATGGATCCCACTTACTTGTCTCCCAGAAACAAGTCTGGTAAGTTCTCTGCCGTTAAGAGTTTTTATGCTTAGAAGAACATCGCAGTCTTGCGCAATACTGTATCTGATCGTAGTTATCATTTTGAATGGATTCGGATAATTCTGAAAAAGATTAATTGAGTTGTTGCCACCGTTTAAACGCCGCATCTGAGTGTGAGTTGCATGAATTGATTTTCCGAAATCAACTCCTGCATCTTTGCTGACATTATCATAAGAAAACTGAGTGCCATTACATTGGGGATTCGATCGCCCAAATAACACTTTCGCCGGTAAATTCGGAACTCCTACAGGTGTAACCATCTTCTCATCCAGAAACTTTATCAATGAACTGTTGAGAGTAGCATTCCCATTATTACCCAGCACGACAAACACTCCCCGTATCTTTTCTTTTAAGGAAGCCTTATTTGCATTTATGAAGTTTGGAATACCTGAAGGCATAATATTATTAGCATTACGCCATCCCCCAATAATGAAGTGTTCATAATCATTTATATCAGGAACAGTTTGCGCGATGTCTATTACATCGGCAATCCCCCCCAAACCTTCATTGATATAATCTGCATATTCTTTCGTGCTTCCGCACTGAGATCCGTAAAGAATCACCCATTTCTTCTTATCAGAAGCTTTAAGAGAATACTCCATTGCTTGTATCGTTCCGGAAAGAGCCAGAGCCCCGATTCCGGCAAAACCAGTTTTACAAAACGCTCTTCTTTCCATAATCATCAGCTTCCTTTTCCTGTTTTGGTCTGATTATAATTACTGCAGCAATGCTTTTAAAAGGATCATCAGAATAGAATCATTTCACAGATCAACGGGAGAGTTCATAAAGCAAACAGTAAGAATTTTTCTTATTACAGTAAATAATATAATGACATTAAACTCTGAAAGCCTATTGATTCTTTTTATAATACATACAGATCTCCTCAAAAGCGTTTAGCATTTTTGAAATTCTTCAAAAGCTTATAACAGCCAAAGAGAAGATTCAGGTTAAAATATTTTGTATCAACTCCCAGTTAAGATGATTATATTACTGATTCTCAGTTGAAAGGAGCCCGCCATGAATATTTTATTTATCGGTGGAACAGGGAACATTTCCACAGAAGTAGCAGATAGAGCTTATAAGCAGGGGCATAACATCACAATCGCCAGCACAGGCATTCATCCGGTCCCATCCTCATATCACCATATACGTCTGGACAGGACCGTCCCGGAACAGTGCAAAGAGAAACTCTCCAATATAGATGCAGATATCGTAATTGATTTTTTTGCATTCGTACCAGACCATGTCAAAACGCTCTATAATATCTTTAAAGGGAAAATCCAACAGTATGTCTTTATAAGCAGTGCCACAGTATATGAGAAACCACATAAAAGAATCCCAATCACTGAAGATGTCCCTCGTTATAACCCATTCTGGCCTTATGCACAGGATAAGATTGCCTGTGAGGAATTTCTGGAAAATGTACATAGCCCGGAGTTTCCGGTAACTATAGTCAGACCATCTCATACATTTGGCAAAACCTGGATCCCATCAGTATTAAATGGTAACGACTTTACCATCTGTACCAGAATTATTCAGGGCAAACCGATTTTTCTTCACGATAGAGGTGAATCGCTATGGACACTGACTGCATCATCCGATTTCGCAGCCGGGCTGTGCGGACTTATTGGAAATAAAAAAGCACTTGGTGAAGCTTTTCATATTACCAGTAATGAAGCGCTCTCCTGGAAAAAGATTTATGAGATACTGGGAGAGACTCTGGGGCGAGAACCGGTCATCACCTATATACCAACCGATCTCATTAACAAAGTATATCCGGATTCCATTGGACCACTGAAAGGTGATAAAGCAGAACATGGTGTTTTTGATAATTCCAAAATCAAAAAGGCAGTTCCTGATTTTCAATGTAAGAAAACATTCAGAAACGCAATTCGGGAATCGGTTGAATGGTTCAAAGAAGACCCCTCCCGCATGATTGTAGATGATAAGCAGAATGCGTTTATCGATTGGCTGATAAACCAAGTATAAAATGAAACCGCCAGTCTCTTTTTTCCACCTGCATACATTACGTATTATTTAATTTGTTTGCGATTAATACTTTATGGCAAATCCGTTTTCGTTTTCCGATAAAGGTAAGTCGTTTACAACGGTGCTGTCCACGCGGGAGAGCTGCGGTCCCTTGCGTACCTGCTTAAGAAAAAGCTCCAGTTTGTCTTCTGTTCCCTGTGCTTCGATTTCTACATCCCCATTAGAAAGATTGCGCACCCATCCACTGATCCCGATTTTCACAGCTGCTTCACGAGTAAAATAACGGAAATAAACCCCCTGAACCAGGCCCTTAACAATTATCGAAATTCTTCTGTTTTCCATTTGCCTTTCCTGTTTTGCAAATTATTTCCGCGCAAAAAAATTGAGGATAAGGGTAAGAATAATACTCAACAATATGGAAGTAGCAATAGGAATGAATATTTTCACTCTCCCACTTCCGATCTGAATATCCCCGGGTAGTCTTCCCAGAGGTATTTTGTCAGAAAGCAGAAAAATTACACCTAGTGCCAGAATGACTGTTCCAGCAACAACCAAAAATTTTCCTACTTCAATCCAGTTCATCTGTTCTCCTATTTTATTTGCAGTTTAATCAGAGGTCTGGGAAAGAACTCTTTCTGTAGTAAAATATCGTTAATTTAAAAAATAGATTTACTAACTTAAATTTTATACCTCATATCCCGTCATACCAGTCAGGGGTCAATTTTTTGAAAGAGATTCTGTTGATCATCCAGATATGATGGCGGTCGCAGACCAAAATACTGATAAGTTTTCATAGTGACTTCTCTCCCCCGGGGGGTTCTCTTAAGGAAACCAGACTGTATCAGAAAAGGTTCATACACCTCTTCTATAGTATCAGGTTCCTCACCGACCACTACAGAGATGGTATTGAGTCCCACCGGTCCCCCGCCATAATGCTCAATTATGGATAAAAGAACAGAACGATCCATCTCATCCAGGCCACAACTATCAACCCCCAGCATACTGAGAGTTTTGTCAACTATTGCCTTGGTGATCTTTCCCTCACCTTTTACTTCTGCCACATCCCGGCATCGTCGGAGAAGCCGGTTAGCAATTCTGGGAGTACCCCGGGCCCGTTTTCCCAGTTCAAATGCGGCATCACTGTCACAATGGATTCCCAGGATACCTGCAGAACGCAAAATAACAATCTTAAGTTGTTCAGGAGTGTAATAGTTTAAGCGGCAAACATAACCAAAACGGGCATACATAGGGGAAGTAAGCATTCCGGCTCTGGTGGTAGCACCAACCAGAGTAAATGGCTTGAGATCCAGTCTGATTGAACGGGCAGCCGGGCCCTCACCGATCATTATATCAAAAACGAAATCTTCCATAGCCGGATATAGAGCTTCTTCCACAACCCTGTTCAACCGGTGAATTTCATCTATAAACAATATTTCCCGTTCTGCAAGGTTGGTCAGATTTCCTGCCAGATCCCCCTTTTTTTCCAATACCGGTCCGGATGTGGTCTGAATACCTACTCCCAGTTCCTGTGCCAGTATTCTTGACAGAGTCGTTTTACCTAATCCGGGAGGACCACAAAAGAGAATATGATCCAGGGCTTCTCCTCTTTTTTTGGCAGCTTCCACAAAGATGGAGAGGTTTTCCTTGATTAAATCCTGCCCCACAAAATCCCCGAATGTTTCAGGACGCAACTTTGCATCCATCTGTTCATCATCACCCTGATGCTGCGAACCGGCGGAGATTATTCGATCATCACTCATGATTAAACCTGTTCACTGAAGGCCTGATGCACCTTGAAAATCTACAGTCTTATTATTGCTGCGGATAACAGCACCATTAAGTGCTGCCTGTCTGAACTGCACATCGGAGAAAGAATAATCTGACCATTGTGACCCTTCCAGAAAAGATTGCCCGAAATCAACCTTAACAAATTTACAATTTGAAAAAACTGACTCCTGAGCGCTGGAACTGGAAAAATTACAGTCGTTAAACCTGCACTGTCGAAATTTTACTCTTGTCAGAAATGCATCCTTAAAACTGCAGTGATTAAACTCACAGTTTATAAATTCAGAACCGGTGAGATCGGATGTGTTAAAGAGATTGTGCTGGAAGCTGCACTTGAAGACAGACAAATCGTTTGCAAAGATTTCAGAAAAATCACATCGCTGCATTTCTGTGTTGTTAAACTTAGCTTTACTGATACTTGTCCGCCCGAATACGGTTTCCCTTATCTGTGCATATTCGAAATGACAGTTCTGAAGATCAGCATCCACAAAATCAGCCTTTTCTATTCTGGTACGTGAGAAATCGGAATCTTTCATGCTGGATAAGCGAAAGTTTGTGTGATTCACATTCCCCAAAGGTACTCCGCTGATTTTGGCAATAACCATGGTGGCACCGGCAATGGTACTGTGGGAAAAATCGGATTCCCGCAGATCACAACTCTGAAAAGCAGAACCGCTCAAATTAGCGAAACAGAATCTGGAACGGGAAAGATCGCTATCTTTAAAATCTGCACCAGCCAGATTCAGATGCGAAAAATCTGCGCCCTGCAGCCTGATACCACAACATGGTGAACCAGTCATGATCTTCTGTATTAATTCCTGAATGTTCATATAATCTGCAACGCCTTTCGGATCCATTCCTCTACAGGAGCACTCACTGAGACCATCTGTTCTACCCGGGTAAAAGCTTTCTGAACCTGTTTATCATTATACCCTAAAGAAACCATAGCTGCAAATGCTTCATCACGAATTTTCAGGTTGGCAGAATTCACTGTCAGGGAACTCTCAGAAACCCCATATGCCGAAGCAGGACCGACCTTACCCTTCAACTCCATCAGCAAGCGTTGTGCTGTTTTCTGTCCCACCCCCGGAATCTTCTCCAGACGGCTGGAATCACCGTTATTTATGCAGTTCACTAAATCGTTAACTGAAATACCGGAGAGTACACTCAGGGCAACTTTGGGTCCGATTTTAGTGATACCTATCAGATGGCGAAACATTTCCCGTTCAGTTTTGCTTAAAAAGCCGTAGAGTTTGTGAGCATCTTCCCTCACAAGATAATGGATGTGCAAAAGCAGATTAGAACCGATTTCCGGAAGTTTTTCATAGGTGGAAAGTGGAATACTGATATTGTAGCCAACCCCGTGCGCTTCAATAGCTACCCTGGTAACTTCTTTTTCACTTAGAATTCCTTTAATGTATTCGATCATTTGATTCTCACTTTTAGTAAATCTTTTTCTTGAGACCATCGGTTTTAGCCATATGGAAATCACCGATTGCTATCGCCAAGGCATCATAAACGTCGTGGTGAGAATACTCAACCGGAGGCGATAAAATCATCCGTACCATATAGGCAATCTGATCTTTAGTGGCATTTCCATTTCCGGTAATGGCTTTTTTAACTTCACGAGGTGAATATTCCACTATCTGGGCATCATTCTTTTTGGCAGCAAGCATAGCTACACCTCTGGCATGCCCCAGAACCAGAGTGGTATGAACATTTTTACCATAAAAAGCCTCTTCGATACAAACCCGCTGAGGCTTGTGCAGTCTGATTTTTTCAATAAGCTGATCGTAAATCATTTCCAGACGTACTGGAAGATCTTCAGCAGCATCAGTGATGATTGCACCAGAATCGACCCAGCTAATCGAGTTATTAATGGTTTTAATCACCCCATAACCAGTAACAGCAGTACCCGGGTCGATCCCGAAGATAATCATGAGTTAAGCTTCTCCATATCTTCATCGGAGATATCGAAATTTGCATACACATGCTGGGTGTCATCCAGATCATCGATAGCTTCCATGAGTTTGAGTATCTTGGATGAATTATCACCTTCAACTTTTACACTGTTTTCGGGAATTTTGGTTAATTCAGCAGAAACCGGTTTGATGTTGAACTTTTCCAGAGCCTCACGCACCGAATCGAAAGCATTAGGCAAAGTCACGATTTCAAATTCTTCGCCATCAAGGCTCATATCTTCCGCTCCAGCCTCAAGGACAATCTCCATAAGTTTATCCTCAGCCATACAGTCTTTAGGAACCCTGATTATTCCCTTAGATTTAAACATCCAAGACACAGAATTGGTCTGTCCCAGATTCCCGCCATACTTCGTGAGCACATGCCTGACCTCTGCAACAGTGCGGTTACGATTATCGGTCATGCACTCTATCATGATAGCAATTCCTCCAGGGCCGTATCCCTCGAAAGTAATCTCTTCATAGGCAACTCCTTCCACCTGCCCGCTACCTTTAAGGATGGCTGATTCTATGTTTTTATTGGGCATGTTTGCAGCGCGTGCTGCAGAAATAGCAGTTCTCAGCCTGGGATTGGCTTCGGGATCACTGCCTCCGATTCTGGCAGCAATGGTTAATTCACGGATAAGACGATTAAACAATTTACCTCGGGCAGCATCTGCTTTCCCTTTCTGCCTTTTAATGGTGGCCCATTTGGAATGACCTGACATAATTCTCTCCTTTATTTCTGTTATGTTTTTTCTATACCTGGAAAAAAGCTTCTTTCAGATATCCAGGGTGACTCTTTGCAGCGATATTAATTTGCGTCCCAAAAACAGTTCCGCCTGAATTTCAGTATCCGCAGTGATATCTGTAAGTAGAAAACTGCTGTTCTCGAAACCTCCATCTTTCAGTGAAGTTTCACAATTAAGAGCGGCTAGAATATCCTGAACTTCTTTTGCGGTCCATAAAGCACTATCAAGCAGTTGAATCCTGGTACCCACGGTTCCCTGAATTACCTCCAGAAGCAAAGGATAATGTGTACAACCAAGAATAATGCAGTCCACCCCCAGATCGATCATCTCGTAAAGATAATGTTGTGCTGTAAGACGGCTGATATCATGATCAAATAAACCAGCTTCCACCAGAGGTACAAAAAGTGGACAGGCTCTGCCATATACTCTGATATTAGGGTCAATATTGTTGATAGCCCGGAAATAAGCCTGTGCATTAACCGTTGCGGGTGTTCCTATCACTCCGATTTTATACTCTGCAGTTCTTAAAACAGCCGCACGTGCTCCCGGTAAAACAACCCCAATTACTGGAATGTCTTTGATTTTTTTTTCGATCAGCTCCAGCGCTACCGAAGACACTGTGTTACAGGCAACAACCAGCATTTTAATATCATGCTTCAGAAAGTAATTTGCACATTGCAGTCCAAAGGACTTAATTGTCTCCTCAGATCGGCTGCCATAAGGACTTCTGGCGGTATCACCCAGATAGATTATTCGTTCATGAGGCATCAATCTGAGAATTTCCCGGACAACAGTTAACCCGCCAAGTCCGGAATCAAATATTCCTATAGGTCTGCAATCACTCATAGTCCGCCCTCGTAACCCATTTTGAATTTGATGATGGCATCATATATGGATGATGCAATATTTTTCTGAAAAGCTTTGTCTGCAAGAAGTTTCTCCTCCGTTGCATTCGACAAAAAACCCACCTCAATAAGTACAGAGGGCATATAAGCTCCATTAAGAACCCAGAAATTGGCCTGCCCTACCCCCAGATGCAGCTTGGGAATCTTATTTTTCAAACCTGCATCGAATTTCTGATCAATCAATATACAGAGCTCCTGACTTTCTTTCAGATATTCATTACCAGCCAAATCAATAAGCAGAGTCTGAAGATTGTTGTAATTCTGAGGTCTGTCTTCAAGCTCTATAACCGCATTTTCACGCATGGCAACCAGCTTGTCTTCTTCGTTTTTTGCATGGGAGAGAAAATAAACTTTGTAACCCCTGGTTATTTTTTTACGTTGAGCACTTCCAGAGATAGCATCTGCATGAATGCTGATAAAGAGATCGGCCTGTTTATCGTTAGCAAATTTTGTGCGATCCTGTAACGGAACGAAAACATCCTTCTCTCTGGTGAGATGAACCGTTATTCCATCATTTTTTTTAAGCATGTCTCTTAATTTTAATGCAATGCTAAGAACCACATCCTTCTCTTTTACACCACCCACCCCGATTGCTCCGGGATCCTTTCCACCATGTCCAGGATCAATTACTACAGTTTTCAAAGATTCAACCTGCAGGGTATTTGAAGGCTTGAAAACCGCTCCATTGTTCATTTTTGTCTCGGGTCGTAAACTCAGCATCAATCTTTTGGTATCCTGAACATAATCGTATACGGGTTCTTCAATTCTGGTATTTAAAAGCACTGAGATTTGAGCTGACTCTTTAAACTGGACAGCAGAAACTGATTTAATGACCCCACAGGGTTCATTATTGCGAATTTTCTGAGTATCAACTGTCCCTTTAAAAAAATTAACCGTAAGATTTGGATAAAAATAAGTGATATCAAATAATAATGAATCTCCAAGGTCGATACCGAGAAGTGTCCCATTCTGTTTCTTTTCACAGAAAACCGATTTTATGGAATACCCGGATTCAATCAACTGAACCAAACGAGATGAGGCATCCCATCGTAATTCACCACTTTCTGGCTTAAATGCCTCAATCATATCTGTCATTGTCAGAAAAAGCTGTGCACCTAAGCGTAAAGGTGCCTGGGATAATCTGCCAGTTACTCCGTTACGAACAAGAAACGAGTTGTCCTGAAAAAAGGAAATAGTGTCTCCATTTTTCTCACAAATCAAACATTGTAAAAAACGGTCCCAATGACAGCTATAATTTAAAACTTCAGCAAAAGAGGAGATGGAAAGTAGTTCCTGATCATCGTGAACTAAAGTTTCTACACTAATTTTTTTTCCAGAAGAAACAAAGTGCACTGAAATCTGAGCAATCGAACTGATATTAAAAACAAAAAAAAGAGAGATCGATAAAAGACAAGTGAAAGAAGAGATGTGTAAGCGTTTAACAAGTTTTTGATAAAAAGAGCAACCATTTCTGCAATGATCAGGTAAAACTCCTAAGAGAAACATAACTAACGACGCTTTCCAAAAAGCTGAGAGATTCGCCTCTTTGATTCCTCTTCCGCTATTTTGTGACGCTTATCATAGCTTTTACGGCCTCTGCAAAGACCTATTTCCACTTTAACCCATTGTTTTTTAAAATATATCGATAGAGGAATCAAAGTCAGATGCTTTCTTTCCACTTCATTACATAAACGAATTATCTGATTTTTTTGCAGCAGAAGTTTCCTTTTACGATAAGGATCAGGAGAATAAAACCCTCCCCGCTCATAAGCACTGATGTGAAGGCTGCTGACAAAAATCTCCCCCCCGGTACACTGAGCAAAACTGTCAGATAAATTAACTCTGCCAGCACGGATAGACTTAACCTCTGAACCGGTTAATGCAATGCCTGCTTCGACCTTTTCCAGAATTTCATAATTATGATATGCTTTTCGGTTCTGTGCTATACTTTTCATCGTTCTCAAAAATAGTTACTTTCTTGATCATCTGGCAATCAAAGCTGCATTTAATCTTTTATTTTCAGTCTGTTAAAATTATTTTTGAAACACAAATCAAAGACTCTGGAATCTAAACTTTAAATTCAATGGTGGTGTTATGGATGATTGCATATTCTGCAAAATAATCCGCAACGAGATCCCCTCAAGAAAAATTTATGAGGATGAATCTACGATAGTAATTGCAGACCTCAACCCGCAGGCGCCATATCATTTTCTGGCATTACCACGCAAACATTTTGCCGGAATTCATGATGTTCCAGATAATGAGGGAACTCTATTTCAAACCCTGTACAAGGCAATTTCAGAGACGGTCAAAAGAGAAAAGCTAAATGAAAAAGGCTATCGGTTGGTGATTAATTACGGAGAAAAAGCCGGTCAGACCGTACATCATATACATGTGCATATATTAAGTGGACGGGAATTCCATTGGCCACCCGGATAATTACAGATTTTGTATCTGCTAACTGGCTCACCCTGAAATCCTAAATTTCAATTCTAAATTGCAGATAGACTGCCTGATTTATCTGTAAAGAGGCATATTATATCAGTGCGCTTCTGACTTTCAGCTTTTTATTTCTTGTGTTCAGTAGCAGTAATCACATGAGTACTCTGGTCTTCAGTGTTATACCAGAAAAACACCTGATTATCATGTCTGGTAAAACATTCACTTAATTGCTGCTTATGAGCACACGGATAGATTTTATCATGTTTCTTTGCAGCTTTGCGTATCATCTGCCGCTCCAGATCATTCATAATTTCTACAAGCCCCTTTTGAAAAGAATTTTCTTCCGGAGGGAAAAGAAAAACTCCTCCGGAAAGATTAGATCAAACTAAAATTACTGCATCTGCTTTCTCAAAAATGTTGGGACATCCATGTCATCTTCGTACTGAGTAATTACGCTTCCTTTGGAGACATAAACCCGTTCCTTTCGCACTGCCTCTTTTTTAATAAAAGGAAGATACTCTATCGAAGCACCGGCATTATTTACAACAGATACTCCCTGTTTTTCCTTTTGATCAGAAGAATTTTCCTGAACTTTATTGGATATGTCCTGATTTTCAGGTTCTGCTTCAGAATTGTTCTGCTTTGCAGGTACACTCAGAGAGATCGACATCTGTTCGACAGCATCTTTTTTCTGCCCCGGAAGCTTAACCATCATTCTCTGCGCAGCTGAATCGCGTTTTTTCTCGATTGATTCATCATTAAAACCGGTAGCAATAACAGTGACCCTGATTTTTCCGTTCATGTTAGGATCGGTAACCGCACCGAAAATAATATTGGTTTCAGTTTCTTCACCAACCGCATCATAGACAGTCTGAGTTGCATCACTGACATCATAAAGAGTCATGTCTTCGCCACCAGTAATATTGATCAGAATACCTTTGGCTCCCACAATGGAGATATCATCCAGTAATGGACTGTGAATAGCATTATCAGCAGCAATTGCAGCCCGATTGTCACCTTCGGCATATCCGGTGCCCATCAAAGCATCGCCCATACCCTTCATGATCGTTTTGACATCAGCGAAATCCAGATTTACAAGTCCATGAACTGAAATGAGATCGGATATACCTTTTGTAGCCTGAAAAAGAACATCATCTGCGGTTTTAAAGGCATCGATAAGAGAGGTACTACGTTCTACTATAGAAAGAAGCTTCTGATTGGGAATGCAGATAATTGTATCTACCGACTGGCGAAGATCATCAATTCCCTTGCGGGCATTTCTATCCCGAACTTTTCCTTCAAATAGAAAGGGACGGGTTACCACTGCCACCGTCAGAATTCCCATCTCCTGAGCAATTTCAGCTACAACCGGCGCACCACCAGTTCCGGTTCCTCCCCCCATACCAGCAGTAATGAAAACCATATCCGCACCTTCAAGAATCCCAGCAATCTGGTCTCTGTCTTCCTCCATAGCCAGACGCCCTACTTCAGGGTTTGCACCTGCACCCAAACCCTTGGTGACTTTGGCACCAATCTGAATTTTGTGAGGTGCCTTGTTATTAGTCAGTGCCATAGCATCGGTGTTAACCGCTATAAATTCTACTCCTGTCAAACCAGCAGCAATCATTCTGTTGACTGCATTTCCACCTGCCCCCCCAACACCTATCACCTTCATTTTTGCAACGGCATCAAATGTTTCATCTAATGTGAATACCATAATGCTCCTCCTCGACTTGTAGTTTTATTCCCGTTTTAATTAATATTTCTGTCTCATTACTTTTTAAATTTTCACTCTTCAGGTTCAGAAAAATTCCTTGATCCATGATTTCATTCTGTCAAAAATCTTTTTGAAATTATCCTCACCATTAAAAGATTTCCTGTTACGCCGGTTTTTCATCTGCTCCAGTCCGTACATGCACAATCCGACACCTGTTGCATGTATAGGTGATTTTGCTGCCTCGGTTAAACCTCCAAATCCATAGGGAATACCAAGTTTAACAGGCATTTCAAAGACCCTTTCTGCCAGCTCCTGAATTCCATCCATTAGCGATCCACCTCCGGTAAGTACTACACCAGCCCCCAGCATATCAGCATATTCGGTTCTCTTAATCTCCCTTAAAGCAAGTGAAAGAATCTCCTCCAGACGCGGTTCGATTATGGAAGCAAGGACAGCCCTTGACACTTCCCTCTGTTCCCGCCCCCCGACTCCAGGCACACTCAGATATTCATTTCCTTTTACCAGAGAGGCACAGGCACAGCCAAACTGTTTCTTAATCTCTTCAGCTCTTTCAATGGGGGTACTTATTCCAATAGCTATATCGCTGGTAACATTTTTTCCTCCAAGCCCGACAACAGCAGTATGCCGGATGCTTTCATCAAAGTAAATTGATATATCGGTAGTACCCCCACCCATGTCAATCAGTGCCACTCCGAGTTCCTTCTCATCCTTTTCCAGGACAGCATAACAGGATGCCAACGGCTCCAGAACCAGATCTATTACTTTAAGCCCGGCCTTATCAACACTTCTGTAAATATTCTGAGCACTTGTTACTGCACCGGTAACTATATGCACCTGAGTTTCCAGACGCACACCACACATACCTATGGGATCTTTGATACCATTCTGATCGTCAACAACATACTCCTGTGGAATCACATGTAAAATTTCTCTGTCCATGGGAATAGATACTGCCTTCGCCGCATCAATAGCCCTGACTACATCCAGATCGGTTATTTCATTATCTTCACGGGAAATAGCCACTACACCTCTACTGTTTATGGCTCTGATATGATCACCGGCAATACCAACATAGACCGAATCTACATCAACCCCGGCCATAAGCTCTGCCTCTTCGACTGCTTTCTGGATCGATCTGACTGTCTTATCGATATTAACTACAACCCCTTTTCGGAGACCATCTGAAGGACTGACTCCCACCCCTACAATCTTTAATTCACCGTTGGGATCAAGTTCCGAAATGATGCAGGCGATTTTAGTCGTTCCTATATCCAGTCCTACAAAAACATTATCTTCCATGTAAACCTCCTCTGAACTGCACAAAAATTTAATCTGTAACTGCCTGTATCGCTTCGGTTTTAACAGAAACCGGCTGAGTTATAAAAGCCAGATTCTGATAGCAGAGATTGATTCTGGCAGGCAGTTGAGCCATATCAACAATCACCTCCTGAAGTCTTTTGAGATGATTGAGTCGCAAGGCAAGAGACTCGGTTTCCAGCTCATACAATGTTGGACTGGATTGAAAAGTAATTCTTACCTTGTCCGCATCCGATAAATCCACCTGTGATATCCTGCTCATCATATTGCCATCTGCTTCTCTTACCTGCTGATAAAAAGATATTAACCGCTTCAGATGAGCCGCCTTTATTACCTGTCTTCCCAGATAATCTACCGTATCCTTTAAACCACTTACCAATGGAAGTGATGAATTAATACCACTGGTTAAAGGAAGCACCATCCCGTGTATATCAATCTGGTAAATATTGCCCAGATTGACTAATGCAATTGGTTTTCTTTCACTTATCTCCAGGCTTACAATCCCGCTCAGATTCCTTACCAGTTTAACTCTTTCCACCCAGGGATTTCTGCTTACCAATGTGTCTATTTTCTTTCCGTCAATTCGAAAAATCTTCATCCCAGCTTTGAGGCCGCTCAGTGCCAGCACTTTATCTTCCGGGACATTTTTAGTACCCCTGACCACTATATCCTTAACACTGAGAAGTGCTGAATCTTCAAACTTTTTTTTCAAGCTTATGATTCTTTCATGCCCAAAGTAAATTCCAGCATAGCCCAGCCCGACTATCATGGCAAACACCAAGGCCTTTACCATCAGTTTCCGGATAGTATTCTTTCGTTTACGCCTTAGGGTAGCCCTTTTCTTACGGCTGTTTGCTCCCACTCTTTTAGCCATCCTTCATTTCTCCGGCTAACTTTACAGCACAATCTCTTATATCCCCTGCCCCCATCATAATGACTGCATCGCCTTCTTTTATCGAGTTTTTCAAAGCTAAGATCACATCTTTTCCGCAGGCAATATGACTGGCTTTACTGTGTCCGCACTTGATCATCTTCTCCACAATTGTTGCAGAAGAAATCCCGTCAATCGGTTCCTCCCTGGCTTTGTAGATATCGGTGACATACACTTCATCTGCTTCCAGCAGACTTTCAACAAACTGATCCATCAGATCTCTGGTTCTGCTGTAAAGATGTGGCTGGAATACTACTATCAGTCTTTTATAACCGCATTTTCTGGCAGCATTAATGGTAGCTCTTATTTCGGCAGGATGATGTGCATAGTCATCTATAATGGTTATTCCATCGACCTCTGCAATAATCTCAAATCTCCTTCTCACACCCTTAAAAGAAGACAGTGTAGATGCAATTGAATCAAATTCAATACCCATCTCTGTAGCAACTGCTATGACTGCCAGAGAATTAAGTACATTATGAATGCCCGGAAGATTAAGATTAACCACACCGCAGATCTCACCCCTTCGCTTAACTGTAAAAGATGAACGGCCCCGGTTAAAGCTGATATCCTCCGCAGTGTAATCTGCAGGATTGCTTAATCCATATGTAATTACTGTTCGATGCAGGGAAGGTATAATTTCTCTCACACCGCAATCATCACTGCAGACAATTACTGCCCCGTAAAACGGAATTCTTTCGGTAAAGTCTAAAAAAGCCTCTTTTATACTCTGCAAAGACCCGTAGCAATCAAGGTGATCAGCTTCAATATTGGTAATAATAGCCATTGAAGGATACATAGCCAGAAAGGAGCGGTCATATTCGTCTGCTTCAGCAATCATAATATTGCCTTTCCCCACAACCGCATGAGAATCAGCACTTTTTAGCATTCCTCCCACTAGCACTGTGGGTCCAAGTCCGGCATTATTAAAAACCTCTCCAACCAAAGATGTGGTTGTTGTTTTTCCATGAGTTCCGGATATACAAATAGTAAAATGAGCCCTCATCAGTTCACCAAGTACCTCTGCACGTCTCATTTCATGAATTCCATGTTCTCTGGCATATACCCTTTCCGGATTTTCCGTTTTTATTGCGCTTGAATAAACCAGTAAATCTGCATTTTTGACAAGATCAGGTGTGTGATCCAATTGAATTTTGATTCCCAAAGATTCCAGTCTCGAGGTAGCAGGTGACCTGAGCTTGTCACTTCCTGTTATTATATGACCATGTGCCTGTAAAACTTCAGCCAGAGGGCACATACCTGCCCCGCCAATACCAACCATGTGAATTTTTTTTGCGAACTGTTTCATATATATTTAGTCAACCCTCAACTAATCCTGCAAATCTTCTATTTTTCTGCACTGTCAAACCATACCGGACCTGACTGGAAATATTAAGAAGTATTCCCATGCTGCTCATCATAAATACCAGACTCATTCCTCCATAGCTTAAAAAAGGCAAAGGTATACCGGTTGTGGGCATCATTGCAGTTCCGACAAAAATGTGAGTGAGAGTGTAGGATGCAACCACAAAAGTAAATCCAAAAGCCATCATCTGCCCCAATTTGTCAGGAGCATGCAATGAAATTTTCAATCCCCGGTACACAATAAATACAAACATGGCCAGTAGAATCATCAGCCCTATGAATCCAATCTCCTCTCCGATTATCGAAATAGCAAAATCGGTGTGTGGCTCCGGCAAATAGAAAAACTTCTGTGCCCCTTTACCAATTCCTACTCCGAAAAGTCCCCCGTTGCCTAATCCTATAACAGATTGAGTAGCCTGATAGCTTAAGCCTTCCTGCTCACTTGACATTTTTATAAATCCCTGTATACGTGCAAAACGATAAGGTGTCTTTAAAACCAGCAGAATGGCAACTGGAATAATGGAAACTATGACTCCCGCAAGATGTAAAATGTTTGCTCCCGAAAGAAAAAGTATGGCCATTGCTGTCAGTCCCAGTAAAAAAGAGGTCGAATAGTTTGGTTCGACCAGAATCAGAACACACATGATTCCGGTTAACACCAGACATTTCATTAGCACAGGCCATTTCTTTATCTCTGGCCCTGCTTTCTCACAGTTCCTGGCAAGTACCATTATAAGAGCCATTCGGGCGAGTTCAGAAACCTGAAAGTTAACCGGTCCAATCGAAATCCATCGTCTGGCTCCATTTATTTCCTGGCTTGCCGGGTGAACCAGAACAGTAACCAGTAATATTACTGAAAAAAGATAGATGATGTTGCCCAGTTTACCCCAGATATGATAATCCACATTTATAAAAAACATAAAGCTGGCTAAAGCAAGAAGAGCCCTTACTGTCTGTCTGGAAAGGAAGAAGTCAGAACCGCCAAAACGCCATTGGGCAAGAGCAAAAGATGAGCTGTAAACAATGACGATGCCAAATCCCAGCATCAGTAAAACCACACAAAAAAGCCCAAAATCTATTCGAGCCATTCTGTTGTTCATAATCCGGCCCTTTCATTGCCAATTTCTGTCACAAGTTGCCTGAAAATGGCCCCACGCTCTTCATAATTGGAGAACATGTCAAAACTGGAACACCCCGGAGAGAATACGACATATTCCCCTGATTTACTTTTTTGAGCCGCCATATCAACTGCATCCTTGAGAGTTTTACAGCGATAAATCGGGGCCAGTCCCCGCCACTGCTGTTCAATCCTTTCTGCGGCTTCACCTATCAGAATTATATCCTTAACACTGGCAGCTATGGAATCCTTCACAATCGCAAAATCGCACCCTTTGTCCCTTCCACCAGCAATCAGATGCACTCCTGCAGGGAAGGCAGAAACAGCTGCTGCTACCGATTCAGCTGTTGTTGATTTTGAATCATTATACCAGCTTACTCCCCCTATGGACTGTATAAACTCAAGCCGGTGAGGTAATCCTGTAAATCCGCAGATCCCTTTATTTATGAAATTATCCCCGATCCCTGCGACTTTGGCCAGAGCGGATGCTGCACAGGCATTTTCATGATTGTGTCTGCCCTTGATAAACATATCACTGAAATTAAGAATCACTCCCGTACTACCTTCAAACCTGTAACACAGCTTATCCTGTTCACACCAGAATGAATCATATCCAGTTATATTTTCCCCAAAGAATATGATGTTTGTCTGATGTTCCATCTCCTTTGACCAGGCCACCAGCTTAGGATCTCTGGCATTCAAGATTAAATAATTTTCTTTATTAAAATTGCGGGCTATCTGCTTTTTTGCATTGTAATAGTCATCTTCAGACAAGTATCTATCAAGATGATTTTTCATAAAATTGAGTATAACTGCAGCCTTAGGTCTGAAACGATCTATATTTTCCAATTGAAAACTTGATACCTCTGCCACTACAAAACCATCGGCAGAAAGAGATGGCACAATACTTATCACAGGAATTCCGATATTACCGGCGACAGCCGATTCTTTACCTGCGGCCTTCAACGCCTCTCCTGCAAGTGAAACTGTAGTGCTCTTCCCTGTTGATCCGGTAACGGCCAGAAATGGTGCTTTTGACATCTGATATCCCAGTTCCATCTCAGACCACACAGGAATACCAGCTTGCTGTGCCTGCTTTATAATCGGCAGATCAGAAGGCACTCCGGGGGAAAGTATTATTACATCACAGTCAAGAACACGGTCTGTATGACCTCCTGATTCATGTGCAAGTCCGGAAAGCCCCTTAGCCTCAAGTGATGCCATAAGTTTCTGCTCAGTACAGCTATCACTTATAAATACCCTGCTGCCTCTTTCTACAAAAAACAAGGCGGCAGCCAATCCACTACGTGCCGCACCAATTATGGATACCTTTGATGGAAAACTGTTGTTTATATCAGATGACATCATAATTTAAATAAGTACCAATTCTGTTTTTCATTATCTAAAATTTCTCGAAGAGTGTCTCCAGATGTATTCCCCTGGACCCTTTCAGCAAGACCATATCACCTTCCAAGATTTCATTTTTTGCTATTTGCACAGCCTGTTCTGCATTTTCTGCGGTAAATACTCTCTTACCAGAGATACCCGCCTCCACAGCAGCACCAGCCACATCTGATGCGAATTCTCCCACAGCAATTATCTTCTTCACACCAGCTTTCACCAGGTCCTTCCCCAGTTCCCTGTGCAAACGTTTGGAATATCTTCCCAGTTCCAGCATATCTCCGACAATAGCAACCCTCTTTGATGCCTCTGACATATCTACCAGATAAGCTATTGCACTTTTCATCGAAGATGGATTAGCATTGTAACAATCGACAATGAATGAAACGCCGTTTTTTACCTCCACAGTACCTCTCATGGTAAGCGGTTTCTGAGAAGCCAAAACTTCTGCAATGATGTCATCAGAAATACCGCAACGCCGTCCAATGCAAATTGCCGGAAGCGCACTGTATATGAAATGCCTGCCGGGCATAGAAAGATGGAACACAGTACCATCCAATCTGAAGTAAACCTTTTTTTCATTATCGATACCGGCAGAATCTGGTCTTATTTGACAATTTGATGACATTCCGTAAAAGATGGTTTTCAAGCCCCGTTCCCTGGCAGTTTTCACCAGACGTGGATCATCTCCGTTTAGCAGCATGAACCCGTCTGAAGAAAGCCCATCTGCTATCTCAAATTTTGCTTTGGTCGTATTGGCTATAGATCCAAACAAGCCAACATGGCCATATCCAATATTGGTAATTACGGCGATATCCGGTCTGACAATTCTGGAAAGTTCATGGATTTCATGCTCATGATTCGCTCCCATCTCAATAACACCAGCCCACTCGTCTCCTTTAAATCTGAGAATGCTCAGTGGAACACCTATATGATTATTAAAATTTCCATAAGTCTCACCGATATTAAATTCGTGACCAAGCACAGAAGAAATAAAGGTTCTGGTAGTGGTTTTCCCATTGGACCCGGTGATACCTACAAACAGGATTCCCATTTCTTTACGAAAGCGAGCCGCTGCCTTCTGAACGGCCTTCAGAGGATCGCTTACTCTGATCAGTCTTTTGCGATAAGCAGCAGAACAGACTATTTCCTTTTTCTTTTTTACAATGGCAGCCAATGCACCAGCTTTGAATGCTGCTTCTACGTAAGCATGTCCATCATCCCGATCTGAACCCATTGCTACAAACACACTCCCAGGCTGCACTTTTCTGGAATCATGCCAGAGGCCATTAATACTCTTTTTCCGCTGAGTCTCGGCCAAATCACTTTCCCCTCCGCACCAGTCGATCAGAGATCCAAGAGTCAACCTGGTTATTTTATTGCATGAACAGGATCCGGAGTGTATATGTTTCATCAATTATTCCTCATACTTTTAAATAATTCTGTAACTACTTCTTTATCATTGAAATGATGCCGTACCCCGTTGATTTCCTGATAATCCTCATGCCCTTTACCAGCAATGACTATACAATCACCTTTTTCAGCCCTATTGAGAGCAGCTTTTATGGCTTCACGGCGATCTGCTATGCAAACATGGGGGAAATCCAGAGGAATACCAGCGATTATATCATCGATTATCTTTTGTGGTCTTTCCGAACGCGGATTATCTGATGTAACTATTGCCTGGTCAGCATATTTTGCCACAGCAGCTCCCATAATCGGGCGTTTACTTTTATCACGATCACCGCCACATCCGAAAACACAGATCAGGCTTCCTTCAGTAAGTGGACGGGCTGTACTCAATATGTTCACCAGCGCATCCGGAGTATGGGCATAATCCACGATTACTGTAAATGGTGCATCGAGATCTACTCTTTCCATTCTTCCAGGAACAGTTGTTATCCCAGAAAGCGCATCTGAAATCTGATCCGGTGTGTAACCAAGTCCAATACCTCCGGCAATCATCGCAGTCATGTTATACACATTGAAAAAACCTCTCAGACATGATTCAAAAGACCTGCTTTTGCCATCATAGATGATTTCCACACAGGAACCGTTCCAGTCACAATGCCAGTATTTTATCCTGACTTGCGCATTCTCAGATTGTCCAAATGTTATGCATCGCCCGGATTTAATTTCATCTGCCAGACGTCTGCCATATGGATCATCAATGTTAATCACCGAACAGCCATCTGGTTTAATATATTCTGTAAAAAGTCGCTTCTTTGCCTGATAATAGGATTCCATATCATTATGGAAATCAAGATGGTCCTGGGTAAGATTAGTCCACACTGCACAATCATAGCAGAGACCTGCGATTCTGTCCAAAGCCAGAGAATGAGATGACACCTCCATCACAAGTCCATCAGGAGCACTTGGAGAATGGCCCATAAAACGAAATATATCGAGAGCTTCCGGTGTGGTATGAACTGAAGAGTGAAACTGACCATCGATATGATAATCTATAGTCCCAAACATCCAGACTTTATTGCTCATAAAACGCTGCTGAAGCAGCTTTTCAAAAAGATGAGCTGTTGTGGTTTTCCCATTTGTCCCGGTAATTCCAATGACACTGGTTTTATTAAGGTCGATATTCCATAGCGCTGCACCCAGTTTTCCGGGAGCAATCCTTGGATTTTTCACCTGAATCCAGGGGACCTGGAGTTTATTTTGTGGATTTTGAGAGACTACCGCTGATGCCCCTTTGGAAAGCGCCTCATTGATAAAGCTGTCGCCATGAACTTTGGTTCCGGGTATGGCAATATAAAGAGATCCTTTACTGACTTTCCGGGAATCATAGCAAATATCAGTAATGACAGGATCACCACTGCCCCCACGAGCCAGTATCTCAAGACCTGCTTTTTCAAGAATTCTGTTCAACATAATTTTAACATCCTGAAATGAAATGAGTTCGTTATAGATTGAAACTTATTCCACCTCCAAGCATTTTTTTTGAATCATCCATCAAATGAGCAGTACAAAGTACAAGCGCTCACTGCCTCTATTTCTGCTCCAGCAGGCGGACTCTGCCTGCGAACCGTTCCAGCCCCTATCGCATAAGGTTTAATTCCACTAAGATTTATCATATTAATAGCATCACGTAAATCTCTTCCGACACAATAAGGTATCTCCTTTTTTAACAGGCCCTGCTCACTGTTATCAAGATAAAGGGCAATTACTGGCGATTCTCCTTCATCATTGAAGAGCAAAGATTGATAGGTTATCGTTTTTCCGTTTCCGAAAAAACGATATTTCATTTTATTAGAGTTAAGGATCCTTACTGCACTATCTTTTGACAAACCACACATTTGCGGTATTCTGACTGCACTGTTATTCTGAAAAGGAGCAGTATTTTTTCGAAGCACTTTTTCAGCATACTCCAGTTCCGGATGACTGATAATCTGAGTCATGATTTTTTTAAAAGCAGGTGCTGCTGCCACCCCTCCCATCTCTCCATGTAAAGGTTCATCAATCATAACTGCACAAACCAGAGCCGGTTTCTCTGCAGGAACAAATCCTATGAACGAAGACCAGGATCTGATCTTTGAATAAGTACCACTATCGGGTTTCTGACTGGTGCCTGTCTTTCCGGCAACTGAAACTCCTTCAATGGCAGCATTTTTCCCAGTGCCACTGTCCACTACTTTTTTCATCATGGTTCTAAGACGCTGTGCAACATCTTCAGACAATACCCGCCTTACCGGTCTGTATTTAAAGCTTTTAACTACTTCGTTATCTGCGTTGACAACTTTCTCACAAATTTCAGGAGTCACCAGCACCCCCCCGTTGGCCACTGCTACAAAGGGCAAAATCATTTGAAGCAAAGTAACCGAAATTTCCTGCCCCATGGCCATTGTAACCCTGGTACGTCCAGACCAGGACTTTACCGGATGAAGGATTCCAGCCTCCTCCCCTGGCAGCTCTATTCCACATTTGGCTCCAAAGCCAAAATCTCTGGTAAAACGATACAAGCGCTCATTACCAACATCATTGGATATTTTTGCGAAACAGACATTACTGGAATAGGCAAGTGCATTTTCAAATGTCAGATATCCATAAGGACTGTGATCCCTTATTACCTGATGATAAATTTCAAATACTCCTTTATTTCCATATATCAGGTCCTGCTCCTTCATGATATTATCCTGTAAAGCAGCGGCAGCGGTTATTATTTTAAAAGTGGAACCGGGTTCATAAACGTTACTGATGCATTTGTTCTGCCTGCTGATCAAGGAGTAATTTGAAGGGAAATTGGGATTAAAGGATGGTTCATTAACCATAGCCAGTATTTTGCCATCCGATGGGTCCATCACTATACACATTCCACCTTTGGCTTTCAGATTATGAACAGTCTGCCGGATTACTGTCTGAGCTATTTTTTGAATGTCATTGTCTATAGTAAGATAGACATCGTGACCATTGCGTGGCTCCTTAAAGGGCAAACCAATTTTACGATACCGTTCATTTCGTCCGTCTTTTTGCAGTATAATCCATCCATCTTCACCACGCAAATACTTATCAAAGGAGAATTCAACACCTCCCAGTCCGTAACCATCCTTACCTACATAACCCAGAAGCGGCCCACCGATTTCTCCAAAAGGATAAACCCTGCCAATTGCAGCAGGTTTGGAATTACCAGATTGAGAAACATCTAAATTGACAGATATGGCACTTTCCATACTGGAAGCCAGAAGGGTACCTTTACGATCGTAAATATTACCCCTTTTGGCAGGAAGGATCCGTCGCTGCTGAGTTTGATCACGGCTTCTGGTTGCATAACGCTGGTTATCCAATATTTGAATCGTAAAGAGTCTGATAATGATGGCAACAGCACCTGCCATCAGCAGCACAGCAATGAAAAATAACCGGGCTCTATACTGATTCATTAACCCCTGTCCCCTGCGATAGCTTTTTTCAAATAAACCAGAAACTCTTTTGGAGCATTGGAGAGCTTTGGGCTGTTCTGTTTTTGTAAATGAATAATAACGATCTGGCTGGAAACCGGATATTCAAGATTTAATTTTTCATTGGCAATTTTTTCGATTCTTTCGGTTGAAGCATATCGTTCACAAGTAAATTGCAGTGTGGCTATTTCTTTACGAAGTGATGAGAGCCTGTCGGTCATTTTACTAAGCTTAATTGAAGTATTATTGATATATACCTGCTTCCATACAGCCAAAAGCGGTCCTGAGATGAGGGCAATGATAGCAGCCACCCCTATGATCATAATCCTGACACGAATTATAGGGCTGGAAACGGGTTTTTCACTTTTTTTTCTCATTGATAACCTCGGTTCTTTCTGCTACCCTCAGGCGTGCACTTCTGGAGCGTGGGTTATTTTTTACCTCAGCAATTGAAGCTCGAATAGCCTTTCTGGTTATTCGTTTAAGCATCATCTGCTTTCCACAAACGCAAAATGGCAGTTCAACAGGGCACACGCATCCCCCTTCCTGTTCACGTATAAAATCCTTCACCATCCGGTCTTCCAGAGAGTGATAGGCAATCACAGCAAGTCTCCCACCTTTAAGCAGATAA
Source organism: uncultured Fibrobacter sp. (assembly GCA_964411655.1). Lineage (GTDB taxonomy): Bacteria > Fibrobacterota > Chitinivibrionia > Chitinivibrionales > Chitinispirillaceae > JAAYPC01. The sequence continues at coordinate 18,001 of CAYPMS010000010.1, read as the reverse complement.
CCAGTAATTTTACTTAAAAATTTCTTTAACTCTCCCAATTCATCGTTGACAGCAATACGCAATGCCTGAAACACTTTTGCTATCACCTTTATCTGCAGATTCGGCCCATACTCTTCAGATAAACATCTGCGAAGGTCTGAAGAGGTCTTCAGTTCTTTACAAGATTTAATAGCCTTGGCCATCCGGGCTGCATTATGTACTTCCCCATACTCTGATAAAATTGAACACAACTGTTCTTCTGAAGACTGCTCAATAAACTCAGAAGCAGAAATTCCTTCCGAAGGATTCATTCTCATGTCCAAAACACTATCCTTCATATAAGAAAAACCACGCGATGCAGTATCGATCTGAAATGAGGAGACACCCAGATCCAGAAGTGCACCATTGAGCCCGGTAATATTGTGTTTCTCCAGCACCTCATCGAATCGGGAGAACCGGCTTTGTTCAATAATGATGGAAGGAGAATAAGAAGTCATTGCCATCTTATTCCAGTTTATGGCATCTATATCTCTATCAATACCTATAAGCACTGCATTCGCAGACAATTTTTCAGCCAATGCTCTGAAATGTCCTCCTCCACCAAGAGTACAATCCAGATAACATCCCGATTTATCGGTAATTAAAAGATTACAAACTTCTTCTTTAAGAACCGGTTGATGATAAGAATTTTCCGTTTTCATCTTTTGGGCAATCCGGTTTCTACAGATTGAAAGAAAACCTCGTCAAAATCGTCTGCCTGACTTAAATATTTCTCATATTGATCAGTGCTCCAGATTTCCACATAATTAGCCTGTCCGATTATGGAAACTTCTTTGGTGATCTCTGCAATAGCCATTTGAGCAGATGTCAGGGTGATTCTTCCTTGGGCATCGAAAGTGGTGTCTGACAAGGTGTTATAAAGCAATCGCTTGTGGCGCAGTGTTTCAGGTGTTTCGGGTCTGGAGGCTAATTCAGTCTCATATTCGTTCCACATATCCTGAGGATATGCGCGAAGACACTTATTGGGACCCCTGCAGATGATAAATGTTTCGTTAGCCTGTGGGTTGAGTGCCTTACGAAACTTGGCAGGAAAATTCACTCTCCCTTTTGCATCAATGGAGTAATCGAACCTTCCATGAAACCATCCCATAACTTGCCCCACAATCTCCCACTTTTACCTACAATTACCCCTTAGAATACTTTATTAATAACAGACAGTCAAGCATTTTTTCAGGATTTTGAGAAAATGGCGGGAACTAAAAAAGGATGAGTTTCTATAAATTGTGGAGTGTTTGGATCAAATACTATTAGTAGGGGCCTCTCTTGAGGCCACCCACCTGAAGTTAACAATTCTTAAAAACTTTGAAAGAATCCTGATTTTCAAATTTCAGAAAATTAATCCGCATCGAGTGCGGGACATCTCGGGAGCTTTATCAATTTTTTTTGGGATGTACATCCTTAAAGCTGAAACCTGCAGAAAGAGACTAGCAATTCCAAACTTATAGATTCCTTCAAATTACTCTTAATAAAAAATGCCATTATTAAATCAGAAGTCAGTTGTTTTTCAATAGATTCCAATATCTTTACCTACCAATATTGCGCTGTCCCTGGCCGTAATACATTATAATTCAGTCCAACGCATGAAGTATATTAGCACATTTATTCCCGATAGAACATATTGATTACCTAACCAGACAGTGTTCCTATCGGGTGGATCTTCCCAACAACAAATTACAGGTATTTCTGTGGTAACCAGTAAAATTCGCAATTTTTGTATTATAGCACATATTGACCATGGTAAATCAACTCTTGCAGACCGTTTCCTGGAAATCACTGGCACCATAAGCAAGTTGAAGATGCAATCACAGGTTCTGGATGATATGGACCTTGAGCGAGAGCGTGGTATTACAATTAAGTCTCATCCTATCAGGATGATGTACACTGCTTCTGATGGTGAAATTTACCAGTTTAATCTTATCGATACACCAGGACATGTTGACTTCTCCTACGAAGTATCCCGTTCATTGGCAGCCTGCGAAGGAGCGATTCTGGTTGTAGATGCCACTCAGGGAATTGAGGCACAGACACTTACCAATATTTTCCTTGCACTGGATAATGATCTGTCTATTATTCCTGTGCTAAACAAAGTAGATCTTCCTTCTGCACACCCCGAAGAGGTAAGAAAGCAGGTATCAGAACTTTTAGGTGTAGACCCTTCAACCATTCTGGCCTGCAGCGCAAAGACCGGTGAAGGAGTGGCGCCAATTCTTGAACGGGTTATAACCGATGTCCCCCCACCTTCCGGTGACAAGTCACAACCTCTTAAGGCATTGGTTTTTGATTCCAAATTTGATGCATTCCGGGGAGCAATCGCTTATGTAAGAGTCGTTGATGGGATGCTGAAAAAAGGTGATAAGATACGGTTTCTTTCCACAGGAAGAGATTATGAAGTGGATGAAATTGGATATTTTCGCATGGGGCGCGTTTCAGTAGATACTCTTTGTCCAGGTGAAGTAGGTTATGTAATTGCAAACATCCGCACCACTTCTGACATCAGGACTGGTGATACTATCACCACCAGTATCAATGGTACAACCGAAGCGATTGCCGGTTTTAAAGAAGTTAAGCCGATGGTATTCAGTGGTATTTATCCGGTCGACAAGGCAGATTACGAAGGCCTCAGATCTGCACTGGAAAAGCTGCAGCTCAACGATTCATCCCTTAGTTACGAACCGGAAACATCCGCAGCTCTTGGTTTTGGGTTCAGGGCAGGATTTTTAGGCCTTTTACACATGGAAATCGTACAGGAGCGTTTATTTCGTGAGTATAACGTAAATATTATCACTACCGTCCCCAATGTAAGATATGTAGTCACCCTTAAAAACGGTGAAGAAGTAATAGTGGAAAGCCCTGCAAAAATGCCATCTGTTCAGGAAATTGACAATATTAAGGAACCGGTTTCCAAGATCCAGATCATCACTCCTACCGAGTACGTGGGAGCGATTATGAAACTGTGTGAGGAAAAGCGGGGCAAGCTGGTGACTATGGAATATCTGGAAACTACCAGAGTCTGTATTCACTATAAAATTCCCCTCTCAGAAATGATCATAGATTTCTTCGACAGACTTAAGAGTATATCCAAGGGTTATGCATCAATGGATTACGAGCTGGATGGATATGTTCAGGATTCACTGGTCAAACTTGACATTCTTATCAACGGCTCTCCAGTGGATGCATTCTCGACAATTGTTCACAAGGATAATGCATACCATTATGGATTGGCAATCACCTCCAAGCTGAAGGAACTTATACCCCGCCAGCAATTTGAAGTTGCTATACAGGCAGCAATAGGAGCAAAAGTAATTGCCAGAACAACTGTCAAGGCATTTCGTAAGGATGTCACTGCGAAATGTTACGGTGGTGATATTACCAGAAAGCGCAAGCTTCTGGAGAAGCAGAAGGAAGGCAAGAAGCGGATGAAACAGATTGGAAATGTCGAAATTCCACAAGAAGCATTTTTAGCCGTACTCAGTCGGGAGTAGTATTTCATGGATGAGCGCGGACATAGAAACCGACATTTTGACACTCAGGCATTTCTTTACCGTTCCATTATCCAGATATCTGTTATACTGGGGGTGGGAATTCTGATTAAAATAGCCTTTATAGACGTGATCAGAATGTCAGGCAACCAGATGTATCCTACAGTTCTCTCTGGAGACAGGCTTCTGGTTTTTCGCTCTCCCTATCTCCCAATATTTAATAAAATGATAAAGCCGGGCTACAAAAAACCAGTTTTATTCAGAATGCCATCAGACAAGAATAAACTGGGATGCCTTAGAGTTGCAGCTCTCTCAGCCGATACCGTCAGTATTGACAGTGGCATGTTTATCAATCTCGGCAACCCGGCACTTACATTTCCATTTATCGGAAAAGACGATCAGATTCATCCGGAAGATTATTCACCCCGGGATTATTTTAAGCCCTACCGTGTTCCGGCAGCCGGAGACACGATTCAACTGGACAGCATTTGCACGCGTGATCTTTTTTTTGCTGTTTCTGTGCTTAAACAGGAAAATCTTGAAAAAGCCATCAGAATAAAACCACTATTGTTTATAGATGATTCGCTTGTCAATGATTATCAGATATCAGGATTCACTCTTTACAGTGGTTCAATCGATTCAGTACCTTCTGAATTAAGTGATGACTGGTTTTTCTGGATCAGACTGGAAAATTATCTGAAGCAGCTGCATCTGGGGAAAACAGTATCTTTATCATTCGCAGTAAAATTTGACGGGACCCGGATTCATCAGTATATTGTAAAGAATGATTTTGTATTTTTACTGGCTGATAACTGGAATTCCGGCTTGGATTCCAGGTATTTTGGTCCGGTAAAATCTTCCAATATAGTAGGAAGAGTATTTTCAGTACTCTGGTCCTACGATCGGGAACCCGGTAAAAAAGGTCGTTTAAGACTAAACAGGCTTGGTAAAATAATATCATGAAAAAACAAACAAGATCACTACAAGGGTACTTTGGACGGTTTGGAGGTCAATTCGCACCAGAAGTGCTGATGCCTGCACTCAAAGAGGTGGAAGAGGCATTTTTATCTTTTATTAATGACCGGAACGCAATGGAAGAGCTCGATAATCTGCTCCGGAAATATGTAGGCCGCGAAACACCTCTCTATTATGCATCAAGGCTCACAGAGAAACTGGGTGGAGCACGAATCTATCTTAAGCGTGAAGACCTTAATCATACAGGCGCCCACAAGATCAATAACGCACTCGGTCAAGCACTTCTTGCCCGTTATATGGGTAAGACCCGAATCATTGCAGAAACCGGAGCCGGGCAACATGGTGTAGCTACGGCAACGGCTGCAGCACTGCTGGGACTGGAGTGTGAAATTTTCATGGGTACTATTGACATGGCCCGTCAGCGGCCAAACGTTTTCCGTATGAATATGCTGGGTACCAGAGTTGTTCCGGTTGACAGTGGTGGCAAGACTCTCAAGGATGCTGTAAATGAAGCATACCGGGACTGGTCCAAAACTGTAAGAAACACTCACTATGTTTTTGGCAGTGCACTTGGACCTCATCCTTTCCCTTCCATAGTGCGGGAGTTCCAGTCTATTATTGGTAAAGAAGCCCGTAAACAGATACTTCAGGCAGAAAATCGACTTCCAGATGAAGTCGTTGCCTGTGTAGGAGGCGGCTCAAACGCCATCGGAATCTTCAGCGGCTTTATCAAAGATGATTCTGTAAAATTAGTCGGTGTAGAGGCTGGTGGAATGGGAATCAAAGGAAAAAAGCATGCAACCCGCCTGACTCCAACCAGCTACTCTCGACCCGGAATACTTCACGGTTCCTTTTCTTTTGTTCTTCAGGATAAAAACGGTCAGATACTAGATACACATTCTGTTTCGGCAGGTCTTGATTATAGCGGTGTGGGTCCGGAGCATTCATGGCTTTGTGAGTCAAAGAAAGCACATTATACTTTTGCCACTGACAAAGAAGCTGTGCAGGCATTTTGTCTGCTTTGCGAATGTGAAGGTATAATTCCTGCCCTGGAGTCCTCACATGCGGTTGCCTACTGCATAAAACAGGCACCCCAGCTCTCCAGAGACGCCATCATGATCATCAATTTGTCAGGACGGGGTGACAAGGATATATATACTGTTGCTGATTACCTTGGAAAAACGATATGAACAGATACCAGAAGACCTTTGAACAGCTTAAAAATAAAAATGAATCCGCCTGCATACCTTTCGCCGTTGCAGGGGATCCGGATATTGACAAAAGCCTTGAAATTTTTAAGGCCTACATAGATGGTGGTGCGGACATCCTGGAGATAGGGTACCCGTTTTCTGACCCGGTTGCGGATGGACCTGTCAATCAGCGGGCTTCACAGAGAGCTATTGCTTCCGGCCTTAACCATGCAAAGTTTTTCTCGCTGATAAAAAAAATCAGAATCGGTTCTGAAATACCTATAGGAGTTCTCCTTTACGCCAATTCCATCTATCATCTGGGCTATGAACAGTTCTGCAGGAAAGCTGCTGATGCCGGTATTGACAGTCTGCTTGTAGCAGATTTGCCACCCGAAGAATCTGCAGAGTTCGCCAAGGCCACAAAGGCCTGCGGGATTGGAAGAGTATATATCGTTTCTGAGCTGACTTCTCCTCAAAGGATCAAATATATATGCGATAATGTGGATTCCTTTGTCTATGTGGTAAGTCGTCTGGGTGCAACAGGAGTAGGAAAAGAGCTCAGCAGCTCAGTTCCTCAGACTATCTCCAGAATCAGAAGTATTACTGACAAACCTCTGGCTGTGGGTTTTGGGATTTCCAATCCGGAGCATGTAGCAGAGGTAGTCAAAACCGGAGCCAATGGGGTAATTATCGGAAGTGCACTAGTATCGGTTATTGAAAACAACCTTACAAAGACTAATGATTTGTCATCAATTCTTAGAAAGAAAGTCGCCTCTTTTAAAGCTGCAACCCGGCTTAAGGAATGAGGCACTGGGAAAAACACTGTACCGGAATGACCTGTACAAATTTAGAATTTATAATAGCTTAAGGTAAAAGTTATACTTATGAATGAACTCAGCAGTCTTGAGAGTATTGCGGCACATCTTGAAGCACTGGAGGAGACTATTATCTCCAGGCTGCTTGAAAGGGCACAGTTCTGCGAAAATCTTCGGGTCTATCAACCGGGGCAAAGCGGCTTTACCGGTGAATCGCAGCGTTGTCTGTTTGACATTCGTCTGAGATATCAGGAAGAAATCGACAGCAAATTCGGACGTTTCTGTGTGCCTGAAGAACGTCCTTTTAACAAGGATCTCCCGGTGACTCATCGTCAGGTTCTGTTCTCAAAAATGGATGTAGCCATCGATGATTACGAAAAGGTTAACCTTACCGATACAATTAAAAGCAGCTATTTTGAACTGATACCCATACTCTGCAGACCCGGCGATGATGGGCAGTATGGTTCTACTGTTGAATATGATGTCTCTGCTATTCAGGCAATCTCCCGCCGAATCCATTTTGGATCCATGTATATTGCCGAAAGAAAATACAGGGAAAATCCGGATGTTTTCCGTAAACTGGCTGAACTCAATGACACTCAGGGTATTCTTGAGCGTATTACCAGAAAATCGGTGGAAGATCTGATTATTTCCAGAATCAGAGGGAAAGCCTTTTCTACCCAGGCTTGCATAAACCGCCAGATCAGACATTATGTTGACCCTGAGATCATTGTCAATTTTTATCAGAATACAATTATACCACTCACTAAAAAAGGTGAAATTCTGTACATTCTAAACAGACGGAAGGACTGATGGCATTTACACCCTCGATGATTACAATTTATAGCGTCGGGCTTCTGGGAGGATCACTGGGATTAGCCCTGAAAAATTCCGGATTTACAGGCAAAATTGTCGGGCTCTCCTCTGAAAAAAACATCAATGCAGCCCTTAAGCTAGGATGTATCGATGAAGGGTATCCATACAGCGAGCTGGAAAAGGTTGTCACCAAGACCAATCTGCTTATATTATGTTCTCCCATCAATACAATCATAAAAACAATCGAAAATCTGAGCAGAATAAAACTCCCGGAAGGGCTGATAATAACCGATGTAGGAAGTACAAAGCATCGGATAATGACAACTGCAAAAAATCTTCCATCTTATGTGCACTTTATCGGTGGACACCCGATGGCCGGATCTGAAAAAAGCGGTCCGGAAGCCTCTGATCCATACCTTTTTCAGAACGCAATTTACGTACTTACACCTGCCAACGGAAACCCTTCTGAAAAGGAACACTCATTGGCGGATTTTCTGGAAAAATTCCTGGGGTGCCGTACCCTTTTTCTTTCCCCTGACATTCACGACAAAATCACAGCCACGGTGAGCCATGTCCCTCACCTGCTTGCGGTTGCGTTAGTGTGCCTTGCTCAAAAGATGGAAGCAGCAATACCGGGGACATTGACACTAGCAGCGGGTGGGTTCAGAGATATGACAAGAATCGCATCTGCACCTTATGACATGTGGCATGATATTCTGTTTACCAATAAAACCGCAGTCCTGAACATACTGGATTCCTACATTGATACTCTTCAGCAGATTAAGGAAAGCCTTATCGATGACTCGCTGCGAAGCTGTTTTGAACAGGCCGGAGCAATACGTGCGGGGATACCTTCCAATAGCAAAGGTTTCATGAAAAAACTCAGCGAAGTGCTGGTCCTTGCCAAGGATCAACCCGGCTTTATTGCAGAACTCTCATCTGTTCTTGCTAAGAATGGAATTAATATTAAAGATATTGAGGTATTGAAAGTCCGTGAAGGAGAAGGTGGCACAATACGTCTGGCTTTTGAGAACCAGGATATTGCCAGGAATGCAATTTCACTGCTTATCCAGAACGGATTTTCAGCAAGAGAAAGGGTGTAAACAGTAATGCTTACTGTTAATCCGGTCAAATCACTTCAGGGCAAATTCGATCTTCCATCGAGCCAGGATCTGTTTCTTCTTGCAGTTACGACTGCTGTAGCGTCCAATCAATCAGCAGTAATTTCGCCATTAAAAGCGTCTCCCCTGCTAAACCACTGGTGTAATGAATTCTGCAGACTGGCATCATTTGAGTTTAATTCCAATTCGTGTACTGTCAAGCCAATCATCGGTGAAGATGCAGCTTCATTTCTGATGCTTGATTATAACTATCTGCCATATAAGGATCTGATAATCTTCCTTCTTCTCGGAATGGGAAAAACGGTTGCTTTCAGTTCTGTTTCCCGGAAAAGAATTGATGTCATTTGTGAAACGATACGAAGATACGGTGCAGACTGCGAAGTTAAAACATTTGACGGGAAGCCAGGTATTACCTTAAGCAAACACCCGTCAATCGGTGAAACATTCAAAGTGGAAGAAAGGGATATCTCTCCACTGCTGGGTTTATATATGGGTACCCGGTCTGCATTTACATTACAGACAACTTTCCCTTTTGCTAATCCATTACGTCATCTGGCACCGGTTTTCGGACACGAAATCAGCTTTAAAAGTGCAGTCCCAAGAGAAAGTGATCCATTTTCCAGACGTTTAAAAATGCTTCAGTCTGCAACGAGCAACAGCCAGGGGCAGAAATTTACTCTCTCCTGTGACTTCTCTCACCCCGGGACATCAGAAGAACCGGTTAAAATTTCACTTCCCGGGGATGAGATACTTAGCACAGTAATGTTAAGTGCAAAATGTCTTTTCCCAAAAGGATCATTTGTCATCAGCAATATGCCCCTTGAGACCTGGGCTGCACCAGCACTGAGCTTTATCCGTAAAATGGGTTGCAAGGTATCGGTTCAGGAGACCCATCGCACCTCATTTGGATCTGCTGGAATGTTCAGCATTCAGAAATGTGAGCTTGTGGGAAGAAAAGTAGAATGCAATCCCTCTTCACTTTACAGTGTTCATTTACCTGCAATGACTGTACTGGCAGCATTTGCAAAGGGCCAATCGGTCTTCCGCAATCTTCAGGACCTGCGCAATGATGAGCCTGACGGAATAGATCAACTTGAAACCTGTATCCGCACACTTGGTGCCAGACATGGAGAAATGCCTGATGGAATTGTAATGGATGGCGGGAAGGATTTTGATGGTTTCGATCTGGCAGGGAATATTCCTGCGCATATAGCCGCAAGCTTCGCTATTGCAGGTTTAAAGTGTATGGGTACCACTACAATCGAAGATGAAGCCTTAAAGATGCGTTGGCCGGATTTCGAAAATTACTTGTCGCAACTATGTGAACTGCGTTCCTGAAGGAAACCAGTGCGCAACCAGAAGGAATATCTTATCACAGTTCTAAAATCACAAACTACAAATCTTAAATTCCAAACAAATCCCAAATTCTAAATACGAAACAGGAACAGAAGTGAAAAATTCGAAACAGGAAAAGGAATTGTAATGTAATCGCTTTGTTCAATTTAGGCATTCTTTCCTTTTCCGTTCTTTTCATGTTTGGAATTGAAATATTCATTTATTGTTATTTGTTCAGGATTTGATGATAGTGATTTGGAATTTATTTAGAGATTTTATGACTACCGAAAATTGATGAGTAGTTACTATTTTTCTATGTTTGTGATTCCACTTGATTTGATATTGCTCAGCTATAAATAAGGCAATGTCAGGGTTTTGTTAAGGATTAAAATTCGGTTATGAAAAAAATCTCATCATTCGGTATAATTGCATTCAAAGAATCATCCCAGATAAAAAACGTATTGCTCAGAATCAAGAGTTGGTCAGAGCAGAATTCTGTACCGATTTTTTTTCATCCTTTTGTGAGTAATCAGATTGGACCGGATGCCCGGGTTTCACCTTCGGAATGTGAATTTCTGCAAAGCAGTGATGCTATTGTTTCGGTAGGGGGAGATGGAACCTTCCTCTCTGTTGCACACATGTGCCGATTTACAGAAAAACCCATTATCGGAGTCAATCTTGGCGGTTTGGGATTTCTTACCGATATCAGTCCGGATGAAATAGAATCAACTCTTGAGAAAATCCAATCCGGTCAATTCAGTACCATCAGCCGTATGGTATTGGAAGCTATACTTTACAGAGAAAATGAGCAGATGTGCAAGTTTCACGCTCTCAACGATGTCTTTATCAACAGAATAAACACTCCCAAACTGACATCTATCTCTGTCTGGTACGGAAATGATTTTATTACCGATTTTTATGCTGACGGTATAATTGTAGCTACACCAAATGGCTCCACAGCCTATTCACTTTCTGCTGGTGGCCCTATAGTTGAACCAAATGTAAAAGCATTTCTGCTCACTCCCATCTGCCCTCACTCCCTGACCGAACGGCCTATAATATTACCTTCCGACAAGAGTATACGACTGCTGGTCAACGAAAAAAATCCGGATCTGCTCTTCAGTGCAGATGGTCTGGAATCGGTCCGACTTCAAAGCGGAGATCAGATCGTGGTTAACTATGGCGGAGTTAGAACCAATCTGATTCAGTTAACAGATGTTTCCTATTTCGAGATGCTGAGAAGAAAACTGAGTTGGGGGAAGGGATGGAAAAAGATCTGAAAGGCTACCTGTGGCGGTCATCAGGTATAAAGGTATGCACTGTCACTTCGACGAGTCTTCGATGAGAAGTTTTTCATGAGTCCTGACAGTCTCCTATCGGCCGGTCCTAACTATCATCCTGCATCCACCACATACTAACATATCTCGTGCCTTCAGGGCAGGGTAATTTTCGTTTCCGTATTTCGGATTTATTATTTTCTTTTTAGGCACCGCAATTAAAAAATATGTATCGTTGGATAATGGTGATGTCTTCTCGGGTTCCGAAAAGGTATTTTTCCTCATGGAGTGTATCCTTTCTTTGAGTTTTTAAAATTATCAGAACTATTAAAATACTCAGGATACGTCTCCTTTTTAAATCATCTCATACACAACTTTTAAATTCAACCTGTTATTGTTAACCAGATATGATTCGCGAACTCCATATAAAAAACCTGGCTCTTATTGAAGAACTGCATCTGGAACTAAATTCCGGATTCACTGTTTTTACTGGTGAAACCGGTGCAGGCAAGTCTATACTGATTGGAGCAATCGGTCTGTTACTGGGAGAAAGGGCATCAACCGATCTGATACGCAACGGTTTTGATGAAGCCGAAGTGAGTGGAGTATTTGAGCTGAATTCTCCAACAAAGCCTTTGACAGATCTTCTGGATCAGCTCAATATCCAATATGAAGAAAAAGAATTGATCATCAGAAGGAAAATTACCAGAAATGACCGTAACCGGATTCATATAAACCAGATACCGGTGCCACTCAATTCTCTTAAAAAAATTGGTGATCTTCTGATCGATTTTCACGGTCAGCATGAACATCAATCCTTGCTTAACGAAGAAAACCATCTTTTGATCATAGATAATCTTCCTGGAGTGAAAGAGGTAAAAGAATCATATTCGGTTCTTTATGAAACGTGGCAGAAAAGCCAGACTGCCCTTGAGGAGCTTCAGCAGAAGACCCGTGCATTATCAGAAAAACGGGATTTTCTGGAATATCAGTTCAAGGAAATCAAAAGTCTGGAACTTCGCAGTGGTGAAGAAGATGAGCTGGAATCGGAATTATCACTTCTCAGTTCTTCAACTGAACGCACAAAATATACAGAAGATATTCTTTCTCTTCTTGATTCTTCTGGAGATTCGATACAGAAACGAATATCTTCGATTCGTAAAAAGCTTGATTCATTGCAAAAATATGATCCCTCTTTTTCCCAGTGGATAGTGGATGTTGAAAATACCATAAACCTCTTTAGTGAACTGGAAACGTTCTGCAATTCTTATTTGTCTGGCATAGCAGATACCGCTGATCCAGCCCGGATCGAACATATAAATTCACGTCTGGCAAAAATCCAGAGGCTCAAGAAAAAATACTCCTGCGATGTTGACAAACTTATCGAAAAACAGAATGCGCTGCAGCAGGATCTGGCTTCTATTGAAAACTTTGATGCGGATCGGGTTTTTCTGGAAAAAAAAGCGGAAATTGCTCTCAGAGAGTGTACAGATGCAGCAGGGAAACTGCATGAGGCCAGAAAAAAATCCTGTGAAAGTTTTGATCAAAAAATTACTGCACTGATGGAGAAGCTGGGTTTTAAAGGTGGTCAATTAGTGACTTCCTTCGAGCCACTTCCAAAACCGACACCCGAAGGTATGGAAATATGCAGGTTTTTAGTCAGAACCAATCCGGGAGAACCATTTCTTCCACTCGCCCGCTCTGCATCAGGTGGAGAAATCTCCAGACTGATGCTTGCCATAAAAACTGTCCTTGCGGAGCAGGATCATATACCGGTGCTTATTTTCGATGAGATCGATACCGGAGTTGGTGGTGTTCTGGCATCTGAAGTCGGACATGCCATCTGTAATCTCAGCCGCACCCACCAGGTACTCTGCATTTCACATCTTCATCAGATAGCATCCCTGGCTGACAACCATTTTCAGGTACGCAAAGAATCAACTGGTGACCGGACCATTACTGTCGTGAATCCTTTAAGCAATGATGAAAAAGTGGAAGAGATTGCGCGTATGCTGGGCGGAAGTTCGGAGATTGCGATGAAGCATGCCAGGGAGCTGCTGAAGCGTAGCAAGTAAATAAAGTTTGTCCAAATAATTTTCAATTCAACAAATCATAAAGGAGATTCAATAAGAAAAAACAGCAAAATTCTCAATCAAAATGACCATTCGTCAGCATCAGTTTTCTTTTAACCTGAATTAGCTTTCTGTAAATCAGATAAAACGGTCAGATAACTGATAATAGGCACCTTCAGATAAGTGAGTGGTATAAAAGAAGATGCTTTCAAGTTTGTACCCATGATATCCTGCAAACCTTCTTATCCCGATACTTTTCTTACGCCCCTGCTTAATTACCCATCCACAGTTTTCTGTCAAGGCTCCTGTACTGGATTGCCTCTGATATATGAGCAGATTCGATAAATTCTTTTCCTTCGATATCGGCTACTGTACGTGCAACTTTCAATATCCTGTCGTAAGCTCTGGCTGACAAGCCCAGCTTCTCGATAGCGTTTCTCAGAAGTCCCTGACATTCTTCGTTTAATTCACAATATTTTCTTATGTGTCTGGATTCCATGTGTGCATTGCAGAAAAGTTTTTTATCAGATTTAAATCTGCTGAGCTGGACCTCCCTGGCCTGGGAGACCAGTTTCCGCAAAGAAGCACTATCCTGACCGGATGTTTTCTGTGAGAGTTCATCGTAGGTTAAGGCCGGTACCTCTACATGGATATCGATTCTGTCTAAAAGCGGACCCGATATTCTGGCCATATATTTCTGAATCTGTTCCGGTTTACAGGAACATTTGTGCCGTGTGTCGGTATAATAGCCGCACGGGCATGGGTTCAATGCAACTGCCAGCATAAATCTTGCCGGATAAGAAAGTGACATAAGCGCCCTGGAGATTGTAACTTTACCATCTTCGAGTGGTTGACGAAGGTTTTCCAGCACATTTTTACTGAACTCCGGTAGCTCATCCAGAAAAAGCACCCCATGATGACTCAGGCTTACCTCACCTGGTCTGGGATAAGAACCTCCGCCAATAAGACCTGCATCGGAGATGGTATGATGAGGTGAACGGAAAGGGCGAATCGCCAGTAGTGGTGTAGAATTATCTAAAAGCCCGGCGACCGAATGAATCTTGGTGGTCTCCAGTGCTTCGTCAAGAGAAAGATCCGGCAGGATAGTCGGTAATCTCCTTGCCAGCATGGTTTTGCCAGAACCCGGCGGACCAACCATTAAGATGTTGTGTCCTCCTGCTGCAGCTACCAGCAAAGCCCGTTTTATATGGTCCTGCCCCTTAACATCCTTGAAATCTATCGCATAGTGACGAGCCTGATTGAAAAGTTTGGATAGATCGGTAATAAATGGTTTTATATCTGAATCACCGGCGAAAAAATCCAGGGCTTCGCTCAAAGTGTGAACCGGATAGATCTGTACCCCTTCGGCAACCGAAGCCTCCATGGCATTTTCAAAGGGCACAACCATTTTCTTTATACCTATCTCCCTGGCCTTAATAGCCATCGCCAGCACGCCTTTCACCGGTCTAATCGTGCCATCAAGAGATAATTCCCCAATAACTATATACTCTTCTAAAGACATGTTGTTTACCTGCCCCGATGCCATCAGAAGCCCTATCGCTATGGGAAGATCATAACCGGAACCCTCTTTTTTCATGTCCGCCGGGGCCATATTTATTGTTACTTTGCGGTTTGGGAATTCAAATCCACAGTTTTTTATAGCAGACATCACCCGCTCTCTTGACTCCCGCACAGCCCCGTCAGGAAGCCCCACGATGGTTAATCCAGGAAGCATCTCGCTGAGATCCGCCTCAATCCCGATCAAAAACGCATCAATTCCCAATACCGCCATAGAATAGACTTTGGCTAACATTTTACCCCTTCATAAGATTAAGTTTAATCTGAAGCCGGTCAAAATAATTTAAGTGATGAAATTAAAAGAAACAGGAAAAGTAAAAGGAGAAATTGGGCGATTTAATAAATGAATGAAAGGAATATAGATTTTTGAAGAAGCCTAATGGTGGATAAAGATTTAAAAATCCAGAAAGGGAAAGGGTGATTTAGATTTGCCCCCCACTTCATCTTCCCTTTCATAAATAAAGCTATCTTATAGAGTTCTTTTCTGATTACTGGTTACAGGAGAATAGCTTTGGGAAAGCCATTCTCTGCTGTGCCAGTCTCATCGCTCCAAATCTCAGAACTCCTTGAGTATAGCATCATCATCCTGACAAATTACTGATCTGGAAATTCCTGCATTATTCGAACTGTTGGCTGGTACTTTATTTCCAGAATCGATCATTCTGCTCTGATTGTATCCGGATTTTGCCTGAGTTGCTTTTGCAACATCATGATGGGAGACTCTTTTGATTGCCACCCTTCCGGCATTTGTCAGTATAAACTGAGAAACCATATTCTGCAGTTCTTCTGCCTGTGAACTCAGTTCTTCAGCAGCACTTGCCGATTCTTCACTGTTGGCAGCGTTCTGTTGTGTTACTTTGTCCATCTGTGCCACTGCGCTATTAATCTGATCGATACCCTGAGCCTGCTCTTTTGATGCATCAGCAATTTCAGCAATAATGTTATCCACTTTAGCATTGCTTTGCGTAATTTCTTCAAAAGACTTAGCCACTTCCTCCACAATTTTTACCCCTTCATCGGCATTCTTAACCGAATCTTCGATCATATTTGCGGTATTTTTAGCGGCTTCAGCCGATCTTTGCGCCAGATTTCTAACCTCTTCTGCTACTACAGCGAATCCTCTGCCTGCTTCACCAGCCCTCGCAGCCTCCACTGCTGCATTTAATGCCAGTAGATTTGTCTGCATGGCAATTTCATCGATGGTTTTGACAATTTTGGCAGTCTGGTCTGATGATTCTTTAATCTTGTTTATGGACTCACTCATTCGCGCCATTGCTCTTTTTCCCTGAGCCGCGTTATTGTTTGCTTCACTGGCCAATATTTTTGCCTTATCAGCATTTTCAGCATTCTGCTTTGTCATAGAAGCCATCTCTTCGAGGCTGCTTGAGATTTCTTCAAGACTGGAGGCCTGCTGATTTGCACCCTGTGCCAGTGATTGACTTCCTGTAGAAATCTGCTGGCTGGCCAAAGCAACCTGTTCAGTACCCTGGCTTACCTGTTGCAGCGCATCATCCAGGTTGTCAATGGTTTTATTGCATGCGATCTTCAGCTTTTCCATATCTCCTTTGTAATTACCTTTTACCCTTACCGTCAGATCCCGTTCGGCAACCTTTTGCAGAACATCATTGGTTTCCTTTATCGGTTCAACAACCGCATCCAGGGTCTTATTAAATCCATCGACCATATCTCTGTAGGTACCTTTAAATTTTTTAATATCTCCGCGCACAGTCAGATGTCCTTCCAATGCTTCAGTAGCAAGCATTATGGTTTCATCTGATACCATCTCCAGACTGTTTTTAAGTTGAGCAAGAGCTTTACCTGAGACCTGTAGTTTTGTGATCATCTTATTAAAGGCATTCCCAAGAATTCCTATCTCATCTTCTGAATTTACTGCGATCTCTTCTGCTTTTATTTCAACAGTTTTTGAAAGGTCACCATTTGATCCTGCGACCAACGCATCTGAAAGGCTTACCAGATCTTCTTCTGCTATTTTTCTGGCAGTATTGACAATTCTATTTACCGGACGGGTGATAGAAAGAGTCAATAATACTCCAATAGTAATACCCATCAAGGTAGCAATAATTACACAAATAATAAGCACCTTACGCATACTTTTATAAATATTATCACTTTCATTGTACATTTTTTTGCCGACTTTTTCCTTCAATTGTGCAAGTTCGGTCATGGCATTTCCAACTATATCACCCTCTTTACGTGCATTAACCAGCTTATTCATTACATTTTCATCAACTTTCAGCAATTCCTGCTTTTTGACGGTATTGATCAGATCATTTAAGGCTTTGAAATATTCTTCATATGCATCTTCTGCTTTCTGAATAGCTGCCTTACCCTCTTCAGTAAATGTTGTCTTTTTTGCTTCCAGAAGTTCTTCTTTAAGCAAAGAATTATATTTTTCTACCTTTTTTTCATAATTCTCCCGATCAGCAATTGTGGCTGCCAAAATCATATTTCTCACTTCACGACCTATACATATTAAATTAATATTAGCTTCTTTGGTATGACTAATTCCAATCAAATGATTATTATACAGAGCTTCGAGCATGGAATTTATTTTACCCATATTATTTATCCCCAGAACACCTATTATCAGGGTGATCATGGCTACAATCATAAAACCACCGATTAATTTAGGACCTAATTTTATTTTATTCAGCATAATGGTTTTCCTTTCACTCTAATTTTTTGCTTTCTGATGAGTGCAACTGTATTTGTTACACATTCTCCTTTTTCACATTACTTCCGGATTTTTACCATAGCACCTCGCTTTGTGGAAAGTGATACACCGTTCAGATTTCTTAACAATCGCATTTTTTCAAAATGTATACATCCACTTTCTACTGCATCCCATAACTCCTTCAGGTTGAATGGCCGTAACATGTAATAAAACACGTTCTTTGATCTTATAAGTTTTTCAAGTTCTCTGGTATTTTCTGATACCGATATTATAACCGCCGCATCGGGAGATATCATTCCCATTGCGGTAAACAGCTCGTTAATCTGCCTTATGTCGTTGTTGCGCATTTCATAAAAGACAACCGCCGGATCAAAACTTGTCATCAATTTTGCGGCAGCATGCACATCTTTGGTCAACTTTATCGAATAGGTTTTTCCAAAAATGCGATTCATCATTTCGCGGTCGAATTTTTCTGAATCAATTATAAGTAACCTGCTTTTCACATTTATCTCCATTTACAATCTGGTTACATGTTTTTCATGTTTCAATTAACACTCGCAATTTATATGCCATACAACAGACGATTTGATCTTGTGCGGATTATCAATT
>CAYPMS010000009.1:0-65387 GCA_964411655.1 uncultured Fibrobacter sp. | reverse complement strand
CGCCTATGAGGGGAACTAAATATGGCAGCGAACTGAAGGTTCTGGACACCAGTGAAATTGTTCATGTAATCGATTATGCAATATTGACCGGAGGAGCAGTCTGTTTTGATTATGAAGGGAGTCCCTATTTAAAACAGGGAGTTTACACTGTGAAGCCACTTTCTTTTCAAAAAGGGATTGATCCTGCATTTGAGGGTGAAGTGACCCGAACAAAATCAAAAAAGATGTTTTACCTCAAAAAAATACGTAAGATCGGGGTTACTCAATCATGAATGGTAAATTTGTACATCTCCATAATCATACAGAGTACAGCTTTCTGGATGGAGCAATACGGATAAAGGATCTGGTTAAGAAGACTGTTGAGTATGGTATGCCAGCGGTGGCCTTGACTGATCATGGTGGTTTGTTTGGAGCCGTTGAATTTTTTGAGACGTGTAACGCATTTGAGGTAAAACCGATTTTGGGGCTGGAAGCCTATCTTGCTCCAAAGTCACGTTTTGAAAAAAGCACCATAAAAGATGAATTTTCCTATTACCATCTGATTTTACTGGCTGAAAACAATGTCGGATGGAAAAATCTGATGCGTTTAAGCAGTGTGGGTTATAAAGAAGGTTTTTATTACAAACCCCGTATCGATATTGAGGTTCTTAAAGAGTGCAGTGAGGGTTTGATTGCAACATCTGCATGTGTTGCAGGTGCTATTCCAAGAGCATTGCTTCAGGGCAACCGTCAACAGGCAAAGGCCATTGCAGAGGAATATCTGTCAATCTTTGGTGAAGGTAATTTTTACCTTGAACTCCAGAATCATAACATGGAAGAGGAAATAATCGCTTCCGAAGAGATGATCAGCCTTGGCCGGGAGATGGGAATACCATTTATAGTGGCGAATGATGCGCATTATCTTAACAAAGAAGATGCACAAACCCACGAACTGCTTCTCTGTATTCAGACCGGCACCACTATGAGTGATCCCAAAAGATTCCGTTTCTCCACAGATCAGCTTTATTATAAATCAACAGAAGAGATGGCGGCTCTGTTTCCTCAAGTACCTGAAGCCCTGAAAAATACCATTGATATTGCTGAAAGGTGCAATGTTTCAATAAAAGCCAAACCCCAGCTTCCAGTTCCAGAAGTACCGCAGGGCTTTTCCAATCCTGAAGAATATCTGGGAGCTCTTGCCAAAATGGGTGTTAAAGAAAAATATGCAGAGATCACACCGGTGTTGGAAGAGCGGCTTAATTATGAGCTGCAGATAATCTGCTCTATGGGTTTTGCCGGGTATTTTCTTATTGTACGGGATTTTGTCATGGCTGCACAGAGAATGGGGGTCATGGTAGGATGCAGAGGGTCTGCGGCTGGAAGTCTGGTAGCTTATGTTATTGGGATTACCAGTGTTGATCCAATCAAATTTGATCTGATCTTTGAACGATTTCTCAATCCTGAGCGCGTTTCCATGCCTGATGCTGATATCGATTTTGCGGATCGTGATCGTTACAAGGTTATCGATTATGTTATCCAGAAATACGGCCGGGATGCTGTTTGTCAGATAATAAACTTTGGCAGAATGAAAGCCAAGATGGTGGTAAAGGATGTTGCCAGGGTGATGGGGATTTCGGTAGCAGAAGCAAACCGCTTGTCCTCGATGGTAAATGAGAAAAATCTGGAAAAATCACTCGCAGCAAACAATGAACTGGTTACTGTTATCAAGAATAACCCACAATACAGCGAACTTTTCCGTCATGCAGCAGTGCTTGAGGGGCTCTGCAGGCAAGCTGGAATGCATGCCGGAGGAGTAATTATTGCACCGGCAGAAGTCGTAAACTGGGCACCACTTTTCAAACAACCTGGTTCAGACATAGTGATGACGCAATTCGATATGAATTATGTGGAAAAAGTCGGCCTTATCAAAATGGACTTTCTTGGTCTTCGTACCTTGACTGTACTGCAGGAAACGCTGAGACTTATCCAGAAATATCATAACAAGACAATAGATCTATGGAAACTTCAGGATGGAGATCCTAAAACCTATGAACTTTTTGGCAAAGGAGAGACTACCGGAGTTTTCCAGTTTGAATCTAATGGCATGCAGGATTATCTTCGTAAGCTCAAACCAACCTGCATAGAAGATCTCATAGCTATGACTGCCCTCTATCGACCCGGGCCTATGGATAATATCGATACCTATATCCACCGTAAACATGGAAAAGAAGAGGTGGTATATCTTCATCCCATGCTTGCTGAAATTCTGGATGTTACATACGGGGTTATTATCTATCAGGAACAGGTGATGCGTATCGCACAAAAAATGGGTGGCTTTACGCTGGGACAGGCAGATGTGTTGCGTAAAGCAATGGGGAAGAAAAAAGCCGATGTCATGGAGGAGATGGGGAAAAAATTTGTGGAAGGTGCGGTAGCCAAAGGCATTGATTCAAAAGTTGCCAAAGATGTTTTCGATTTGATGGCTAAATTTGCAGAGTATGGATTTAACAAGGCTCATGCTACGGTTTATGCGCATGTTTCTTATCAGGCAGCCTATCTGAAAGCCCATTATCCTTTGGAATATATGACTGCTAACCTTACATCCTGGATAGGAAACCAGGAGAGCTTTCTTGTGATGAAAAATGAAGCAGAACGGATGGGCATAAAGATTCTTCCACCCGATGTAAATTCAAGTGATATCGAATGCAGTATTGATAACGGAAATATTCGCCTGGGAATGGGAGTGATAAAAAATGTAGGTAAGGGTGGAGAATCGATTATCGAAGCCCGCTCCAAAAAAAGTAAATTCAGCTCAATATTTGATCTGGCTAAATCTGTTGATTTAAGGGTTGTAAACAAAAAATGTCTGGAATCGCTTATCTGTGCTGGCGCTCTTGATTGTCTTCAGGGTACAAGGGCACAACTCTTTGAAAGCATAGACAAGGCCATTGAGTATGGAGGAAGCTTACAGAAGGAAAGACTGTCCGGACAGGTTAACCTTTTTGAGAATCTTTTTGCTGATTCTGAGAGTATTGCTGCAATACCAGAACCCTCATTAGCTGATACTCCGCCATGGCCATATAATCAGTTATTACAGCGGGAAAAGGAAATTTTAGGTTTTTATATAAGCGGACATCCTCTGGACCGATATAAAGATGAAATAAGAGGATTTTCAACCATCTCCCTAAAGACAGAGTCCTTGACCGAAGTAAAAGATTCTGCTTCTGTTACGGTGGGTGGGCTTATCACCAGCCTCAAAACCCATACTCAGCGTGATGGCAGGATCATGGCATTTCTGGAACTTGAAGGATTTGAAGGCTCAATCGAACTTCTTGTTTTCAGTGATGCTTATGAGAAATTCAGTCATCTGCTGGCAGTAGACAATATGATCCTGGTTCATGGGCAGATAAACAAACGTGATGGAGATGAAAAGCCTAAATTGAGAGTGGAAAATTGTATTTCCCTTTCAGAGAGCAGGGAAAAACTGGCTCGCAGTGTCCATATACTGCTTAATACCCCGGCTTTGGAAAAGGAATTCATTCAGGATATTTACAAACAATGTAAAAACATGAAAGGTGAATGTTCTTTGATAATACATCTGATTACAGAAGATAAGAGTGAGTATAGGATTCGTGCCAGAAATCTCAAAGTGAGTGCTGCGCCAGATATAATTAAGGAACTTCGTGAGAAAATTGGAAAGGAAAATGTATGGATAGGAAAAAACGCAGCCTGAGCCTTATCGATTTAATCCGGGTACCAATTTTTCTGTTATGGGTTATCTTCAGTACCGTTGTTTACAGTATAATATGTCTCTTTTTTAACCTTTTTGCACCATCTGTAGCCAGATACATCGGCAGGCTATGGACAATTCATCTCCTGTGGATGGGGGGAGTTAAAATCGAGGTGAATGGCCTTGAGAAGTTGGATCCTGCCAAAAGATACGTTTTTATCTCCAATCATCAGAGTGCACTCGATATTCCGGCAATTATTGCAGGTTTAAAGCATTATGTGAGTTTTATCGCTAAAAAAGAATTATTCATGATTCCTTTTTTCGGATGGGGAATCTCGGCTATGGGGCATATCCGCATAGACAGGTCAAATCCCAGGAAGGCCAGAAGTTCTCTTGATAAAGCAGTAGAGCAATTGAATAAATTTAATACCTCATTAATTCTATTTCCGGAAGGAACCCGCAGTTCAGATGGCCAATTAGGGGAGTTTAAGCAGGGAAGCTTTGCTTTGGCTCTTCAGGCTGGTGTCCAGATGGTTCCACTGACAATCAAAGATGCTATGCTAAGGTTGCCAAAAAAATCTTTGAGAATTAATCCCGGTACCATTTACCTGCAAATCGGAGATCCAATAGATGTTACCCCGCAAACTACCAAGGCAGAGATCTGTAAAAAGGCTTATGATGTAATAAAAAGCTCTTTAAGCCAGCATTGAATTAAAAAATAAGAGAATTCGATATAAAAAAATAAAGGGAATCTTTCGATTCCCTTTACCCTCAGGCTTGCGCCTGATACCCCATCATCATCACACACATCTGCCATTCTTCATGGCATAACACCTGTAATATAAATAAAAGCAATGGCCGTGCCAAATTATTTTTTTGATAATCTGCCCTTTATTAAGGTTATTTAGCAGTTTTGTGTCAAAAAAGAATTAGCTTTAAATTGGTTATTCTGGCACTATTCGGTAAAAATTACCGAAAAAGGTAGATTGTTGCCATGCCGATGTCCCTAAAAAAGGGTATCGATTAGAAAAACAGATCATTTGTTTTTGACATCGAGAATTTCCCAACCAAAACGTTTCGCATATTTGCGAAGTTTGTGATCAGGATTAACCGCTACCGGGTGCTCAACAGCGTTCATCACAAAACGATCAGAGTAAACATTGGCATAAAGGAATGAACTGTCAGGGGCGAAATTGTACTCCTTTTTCAGTTCTCTAAGTACCTCCAGTTTCCCTATTCCATAGGGCATTATTCCACAGACATTTCCAGTGTATTTGCCCATACATACTTCCAGTGTGGTAGCCTTATAGCCGTGTAACTGAAGTTTTCTGACAAAACATGCAGCAATCAGATCAAGAGTTCCTGTAAGCAGTAGCAAAAGATCGCCTCTGCTTCGGTGTTGATTAATTTTATCCTGCATCTGTGGGAACACAAAATCATGGATGCGTGGTTCAAAATAAATGCGGGCGATATCCTGAAGTTTTTGGAATTCTTTGTTTCTCAGATAAGCTTTATTCACCCTGGTGATTGCATGCAGATTTCCTTTGGTTTTCCAGATAGCTGTCAACATCTGCACCAGATTTAAAGGAGATAGAATACCATTGCGTAAAAGATAAAAGATGAATGTTTTCTCAGCACTGGTATGAGGTATCAACGTGCCATCAAGATCAAAAATTGCTGCTGATTTTAACTCCGCCATCAGGGAACTCCTATTTTTCACTTCCTGTTAACAGACTACCTTTAATGCTGATGGAACTACCGATATCTCCACTGGTGTTTTCCCGTAATATTCACCATCCACATGCAGCTTATGGTGGCCGTGACGTTCGACGGAGATATGTTTTGCCTGAATATGCTCCACATCAGGAAGCGCTGTGAGATCACCTTTGTGCAATTCCCATATATATCGCAGAAGACTCAATGAATCTTTTTTCTGAAAAATAACAACATCCAGAAGTCCATCATGATTGTCGGCCCCGGGAGCAATTAACACCGATGCCCCATAATATTTGCCATTTCCCACAATGACAATATATCCGCTTTTGTGAATTTTCTGATTTATGCACAGACGAATCGAATGAAAAGGATACCGGATCAGATTTTTAATTCCGTTAATAATAAAGGCTGCTGATCCGAACTGCTTTTTCAGTGAAGACTGAGTTTGACCAATCACATAAGCATCAAAGCCGATTCCGCAAAGGCTGATAAAGAACCTGTCATTCATTTTTCCCAGATCTATTGTCTTCAATCGGCCGTGAGCAATTATCCTGCATGCAGATACGATATCATTGGGAATTTTAAGCTCCATTGCCAAAAGGTTTATTGTGCCAAGCGGAATTATCCCCAATGCAGTCTGCGATCCTGCCAAACCGTTGACTACAGAGTTGATTGTACCATCTCCTCCTGCAGCAATTACCAGATCATATCCCTCTTTTGCGCACTGGCGTGCGATTTCGATTGCATCGGTTGAGCTGGTGGATTGAACTATTTCAGCATCTATTCTACTCTGATATAATGTGGATAAGATACATTCTGAGCATTGCTTATAATTTCCTTCTTTACTTTTTTTATTACGCCATCTGCCTTTGTCACCATTTTTCCCGGAACCAGGATTTAAAATTACCTTTACCCTGGTAAATGGTGCAGCAATAGAATTCCGGAGGACGTTTTGTGCATATCTGAGATCGTCTAATGTAAAAGCTGCAAATGTCACTTCAGGGTCATTGCATTCATAATAACGGATACTGGGTCTGGGAGAGCTCTGTTCGGTAATGGTGGAGAGCATTGAACGGGTAATGCCTGAATTGTCAAGCAATCCAGCCTGGCTGTTAAATTCGTCAAGAGTCTTGAATAATGCAGGCAGATATTTGGTGCTTCGTGATAATCCCAGATATCCTGGAATTAATTGTTTCCCTTTCAGAGGAAACACATTCTTGTTTATATGGGGGAAATGATCTGCATGGGTATCGCTGATAAAGGTGAAAAAAAGATCCTCTCTGCTCTGTTCAAACCTTAGCAGAATTCTGTTAATTATGGCAGTAGTGAGAAGAATAGATTCGCAAGGTAAAAGTAAATAACCCTGTATAGCATCATTAGCCTGTGGTGGAAATAACTCTTGAAAGATTCTTTCTGTGGCAATAGCGGAAGGAGCTAATCTTTTGTCCACATAACGTATGCAAAGAAGCTTATCCAGCACATCTGGACCGATAACCAAAATGTTATCGATACCACCGGAACCGCAAAGGGCATCTATTGTCCACTCCAGTACCGGTTTACCAGCTACTGATTGCATTGCAGAATACTCTTGCCCAAGCCCGGTTTGATCCGGATTTATCTTTCTGCAGGCAAGAACTATCGTTTTTATTTTGATCATATTTCTCTTATCCGGACTTTGGAAAGTTAACTCAGAAAAGAGATGCCAGACGATCCAGAGAACTTAACATGTCTATACCTTTGCCGATAACTGGTTTCCATATATCACCATAACTTCTGATATGATTGAAAATGGAATAAATGGTAAAGCGATCAGGAGTTAATTGATAATCGATTTCCTCCCATAAAAGAGGAGTTGAAACCGGAGCTCCATCTCTGGGGCGGATAGAGTAGGGGGCTGCTATGGTTTTCCCCTTTGAATTTTGAAGATAATCCAGATAAACCCGCCCCTGTCGCTTTTGTGGAACTCGTTCGAGACTGGTGATTGACGGAAGATGATGGTTAATAAGGGTGCATATAAGCAGAGAAAACTGACGGACCTGTTCAAAGGAGTATCTGGCGCCAACTGGTATAAACAAATGAAGACCTGTAGCTCCTGAAGTCTTTATATAATGTGGTATATCTATTGACATGAGAATGTCATGAGCCATGAGTGCACAATCTATGACATACTTAAACGGACACTCGAGCGGGTCAAAATCGATTACCATATAATCCGGATAATCGATACTGTCTACGCGTGAGTTCCATGGATTTATCTCTATTGATCCCAAATTGATTATGTAAGTCAGTGTAGGCTCATCCTGGCATAGAATATAGCGGATATTTTTAAAATCAGACCAGATATTAACCGTAGAAACCCAATCCGGCACATCTTCCATATTCTTCTGGAAAAAATCCTTTCCATATATTCCATCAGGAAAACGATGCAGCGATACAGGGCGGTCTTTCAGGTGAGGAAGTATTACAGGGGAAACCCTGCGGTAGTATTCAATAATTTCACCTTTGCTGATATTATCAGCGGGAAAGAAAACCTTTTTAAGGTTGGTCAGCTTCAATTGTTTACCATCGATATTTGTGAACAGTTCATCAGATGATTTGACTGCATATCGGGTTGCAGATTCTGCAGCAGAGATCGGGGATTCTCTTTTTACTTCCAGGGGATTAAGATCATCACGGAATCCCAGAAATACCGGATGGCGCAAGAAACCCTCCGGTGTCCATTCTGCAAATTTGACTTCACATACAATATCCGGTTTAATCCAGGTTATCTGAGTCGCGCTGCCACGAAAATTGCTGAAAGGACAGTAGTTGCTTATTAACTGTTCCAGGCGCTTTCGAATCTGGGTAAGTTCATCATCGGAGAAGCCTCCACCCACACTGCCAGCATAAACGAGTCGGCCATTCTGATACACTCCTAACAGTAATGCCCCTATTCCGCTGCGTCCTCCTTTGGGTTCGGAAAAGCCTCCTACAACAAATTCCTGTTGCATGGAAATCTTGATTTTCTGCCAGTATGAGGATCTTTTCCCCTCCAGATAGGGGCTGTTAAGGTCCTTTGCCATTATTCCTTCAAGTCGGTTTTCTTTGGCCAGTTTATAAAAAGAGACTCCATACTGTTGGATATGGTCATTATAACGGATATGATATAGTTCTGGAAGAAATTGCTTCAGTAATGATTTCCTTTGTTTAAGGGGTGTTGAGCGTAAATCATTTCCTTGCAGAAAAAGCAGATCAAAAATATAGTAAAGAAGATTTCCCTTTTGAGATCGCCGGTAATTTTGCAGAAGGTTAAAATCAGCCCTTCCTTCAGAGTCAACCACCACAATTTCTCCATCAAAGACAGCTTCAAAATGGATGTTTTTTAAATCTTCGACTATCGGCTGGTAGTCATTTAAAAAACTCACTCCATTTCTGGAATAAAGCTGTACTGAACCGGGCCTGATTTCTGCGATGGCCCGATATCCATCCCATTTTATTTCGAAGATCCATTCCTCCCGGTCAAATGGTTTTTCAACCGGCTTGGCAAGCATAGGGCGCAGCGGACCTCTTGGAAAATCGCTTTTTTTTGCACCCGGAATATTCATATTGTTAAGATTTAGAAATTCAGGTGGTTCATTCTTACTGATCTGCTCCATAGTCCTGCCACTTCGGATTGATCGGACGTCGTTGGGAAAGGGATCAGTTGAGGCATATTGATCCTGTTTTTTAATAAGGAGCCAGCCATTAGGCAGACCAGCTCTGTTAAGCTTAACCAGATGAAATGCTCCCTTTATCCTGAGTCCATCCAGAATAAAAGTAATGTGGCCTTTATCAATAGATTGCTTAAACTTGTTTTGAGCTTCGGTCTTACTAAGTGCTCCCGGGATATGATAAGTCCCTTCATCCCAGATCATCACTGTACCTGCCCCATAATTTCCTTCAGGTATTGTCCCTTCGAAATTTCGGTATTCAATAGGATGATCTTCAACCATTATGGCAAGTTTCTTTTGCAAAGGGTCCATAGATGGACCCTTAGGGATTGCCCAGCTTTTTAGCACTCCTTCAAGCTCCAGTCGAAAATCGTAATGAAGATGTGATGCCTGATGTTTCTGAATGACAAACCGAAGTGACTGGTCTGAGAACTGGAGATTTGCCAATGGTTCACCAGATCTATAAAGGTTTCGCTTTTTTTGATAATCATGAAGTGATTCCATAAAAGCTATGCAGCCTTTTTCTCTTTTTCCCTGGCAATTCTGAGACTCTCGTTTAAGCGGCTGAAAAGATCGGTTACCGCTGCTGGTGCTTTTGGGGGAGGAGCAGGTGCAGGGACTTTCCCTTCAATTTTCTGCTGAAGAAGTGCCTTAAGGTCATCATAATAGGTATCTTTATACTGTTGAGGATTCCATTTCTCAGTGAGCTGATCGATAAGCTGAATAGCCATATCAAGTTCTTTTTCGGAAACCGATTCAGTTCCTTTCTGCGGGATATCGAGCTCTTTATATGATCTTAGTTCGTCTGCAAATCTCATGTTGTTTAAAAAGAGTATAGATTCATCTGGTTTTATAAGGGCCATATGTTCACGCCTTCGCATGACGTAGCGGGCAATACCTGCCTTACCGCTTCGAAGCAACGCTTCCCGTAACAGAACATAGGCTTTCTTTGCTTCCTTTGCCGGTTCCAGAAAATAGGGTTTTTCCAAATAATAATGATCAATCTCTGAGTAGTTAACGAATGAAACTATTTCAATGGTTTGGGTTTTGCGGACATTGGCTTTGGAAAAATCCTCATCTTCAACGATGACGTAATCACCTTTGCGATATTGATACCCTCTGACAATTTCCTCCTTAGGGACCTCTTCACCGGTTTCTCTGCAGACTTTGGCATAGTGAATTCTACAGTGATCTGAGCGACGTAAAAGATCAAAGTCAAATGTATGACTTACTGTGGCATTATAGATTTTCACAGGGATATAGATAAGGCCGAAACTGAGTGCACCTGACCAGATTGAATGCATTGTGCCACACCTCCACTTTGATTTTGTTAAGGTCTGGCCTGTTCAATAAATTCGCCTCTGCAGGCTGCACTGTTGCACCTGGCACGATGTAGAAAAATTTTTTGTGCTTCAGAAACGTTTTCTTCTTTACCAGCCCAACTTTGAAGTGACATATCCTGAAGTGCACGGGAGAATGAAAAGATTAATCGCCAGGGTTGAATGCCTGTATCATTTATGGCAGCCAGATTTCTGGTAGCTTCTACCGGAGATTGGCCACCAGATAAAAATGCAACAGCAGGAACCGCTGCAGGAACTGATCTGCGTAAAGTTCGAATCGTTGCCTGTGCCACCTGTGATGCGGTGCTTTTGACAGAAGAATCTTTTCCTGCAAGTACCATATTAGGTTTGAGCAGTATACTTTCCAGAATTACCCTGTGCCTGTGGAGGTGGTAAAAAACACTCTGGAGTACATGAGTGGTGACTTCTTCACATCTGTTTAAAGTGTGATCTCCATCCATCAGTACTTCCGGCTCTACTATGGGAACGATATCTGCCTGCTGACAGAGTGCGGCATAGCGGGCCAGAACTTCAGCATTGGCATCGATACAAAGTTCTGAAGGCATAGATGGTCCAATAGAAAAAACAGCTCTCCATTTGGCAAACTTTGCCCCCAGCTGCTTGTATTCCAGTAATCTTTGCTCCAGACCGTCCAGACCATTGGTTATTTTCTCGTCTTGATAATTAGGCAGGGGAGAGGTACCATTATCAACCTTTATTCCGGGGACTATCCCTTTATCTGAAAGCAGATTGATAAGGGGAACCCCTGAGCTGCTTTTCTGTCGAATAGTCTCATCAAAGAGTATGACTGCAGAAATATATTGTTCGATTCCTTTTGTCGAAAAAAGCATCTCACGGTATTGTTGCCGGGTTGCAGGGGTGGATTCTATGTTATTTTTTGCAAATCTTTTCCCGATTGTTCCAGTACTTTCATCTGCTGCCAGTATTCCTTTTGAATCCGAAAGAATTTCTTTAATAGTCTGTTCTAAACTCATAGATTGCTCTCCTAACTTCAAGAATGTCAGGGTGGGAAAACAGCCCCTATTATATAAAGTAGAAAGCAAAAACTGTGTCCTGAAGGTGAAATCAAGAAATAGCTAAAGTGTTATGTAAAAAGGGGGAAAAAGATAAGGACAGTCAGTCTTTACGATGACTGTCCTTTTTTCAACCGGCTATGCCACCATAAAGGTCGGTGATTTTGCGGGCAAAAGAACTTAATGATGGATCTCGTGCACCCATTAGTAAAACGCATTCACCTGGTTTGACCTTTTTTTTGAGCATATCAAAGATATCGTTGCGACAATTTGGAGCATGTTTTTCGAATGCAACAGTCCCCAATTCATCGACAATCTCTTTTGAAGAGATATCTTTATTTGCACTGCCTCCGGCATAGTAAATTGGCAGCAGCAAAAGCAGGTCACCAGCCTGCAGTTCATTTCTGAAAACATCAATATATTCGTTTTTCAAGAATCTGGTGGGACCAAATCCATGGGGCTGATAGATAACTGTAAGGGTGCTGGAGATACCACGTGCAGTTTTGATTGCTGCTTTGATTTTTTCAGGGTTATGCGCAAAGTCATCTACCACATGCACACCATGTAATGTCTGATAAACAGTAAAGCGGCGGGCCACTCCCTGGTAAGTACTGACTGCTTCAGAGAGAACTCCGGGATCACACCCCAATTCTTCACAGGCACATAAAGCTGCTGCACAGTTTGACAGGTTATGCAGTCCTGGTAAGGGAAGCTGGTATTTAATTCCAGAACGGCTCATCACAGAGGAGTGGGATTTCAGTTCGTAAGTATCCGGATACCAGTCTGCCTTGTTTGTCAGGCCGAAGCTGAAAGATGATTTTAATGAATGCAGCCGTTTATCATCAGCGTTAACCAGACTGTAATCAGACTGTTTAGTAAGTTTGTCAAATAGATCCAGAATATCGGCTTCATTTTTATGATCTTTTGATACATTAAGAATTATGCTCATATATGGGTGATATTTAATCAGAGTGCCATCGCTTTCGTCTGCTTCCACTACCAGTAAATCGGAAGAGCCACGGAATGCATTTCCGATGAGTCCCTGTTTTTCCAGTCGTTTAAGATTTGCCCCGCTTATCAGCGATGGTGATTTACCTGAGGAGAAGAGGAACTCAAAAACCATTGCGGTTACCGTTGACTTTCCACTGGTTCCTGCAATGGCAACAGTTTTTCTGGTGGAAATAATAGCAGCTAACAGGTCTGATCTATGGAAAACGGGTATACCTTCTTTTAGTGCCTTGGCAATATCAGGATTGGAACTTTCAATAGCAGTTGAGACACAGAGGGCATCAGTATTTTTTTGTATTCCGGATCCATCCTGCTCAAAAAGCTGGCAGCCGATGTCAAGGAGACCGGATTTAACTGCGGAGGTATCTTCACTGTTAAGCAAGCGGTCTGATCCGCTGATATTTAATCCCTGCCAGCGAAGATACTGAGCAATAGCGCTCATTCCACTTCCAAGAATTCCGGTGAAATGAATCGAATTATACTGTTTATTGTTAATTAATAAAGACAATTGTTCCCTCCTCTACCGAATCAAACAGCTCTATGATATCCTGATTTCTCATGCAGACACAGCCATGAGAATTGGGTTTCCCGATACAGTTCTCATGATTGGTACCGTGAATGTAAATATATCGTTCATACGAATCTATTCCGGGGCCGCTGTTAACTCCTTCCTCCAGTCCTCTTAGTCTGAGAATGCGGGTTAAAATCAGGTTATCTCCGGTTAAACCTTCATGCCAGTTTCTTCCAGTATCTTTTCTGGATTCGAAAATTCTTCCGGAAGGAGCGCCTTCACCGATTTTCTCTTCGATCCGATGTATCCCTGGAGGAGTCATAAAAGAGCCCTCCCTGTTGCCAATACCAAATCTTGAAGTAGAGATATCGAATGATCGGATGATTTTTTTGTTTTCGATAAGATGCAGTTTCTGCTGTTCTGTATTAACGATGATAATACGGTCGGGATTTAAAAATAGTACATTCTTAATTCTATTGATTATTTTATCAATTTCTGATTCAAGCATATCTGTTAAGGTTCAGTCAATGGTGGTTGGTATTATAGACGTTCTGTTCCCCAGATAATATAATAAAGTGTATATAGATATCATCTTGTTGTCAAAAACTAAACTGTAAAGGATGGAAATCATGTCAGTTAATCAGCCATATCCCAATAGTAATGAGGACACCTGGAGGCTTTTTAGAATAATGGCAGAATTTGTGGAAGGTTTTGAAACACTTTCCCGAATCGGTCCATGTGTTACAATTTTCGGTTCTGCACGTACACCGGTTGATCACAAGTATTATCAAATGACAGTTGAGGTAGCCCGATTAGCAGCAAAACAGGGTTATGGCGTAATTACAGGAGGTGGCCCGGGAGTGATGGAAGCAGCCAATAAGGGGGCAATAATGGAAAATGGAAGATCGGTTGGTTTGAACATCCAATTGCCCTATGAGCAGCTTCCCAATCCTTACATAAAAACCCTTCTTAACTTTCGGCATTTCTTTTGTCGTAAAGTGATGTTCCTTAAGTATACTTCTGCAGTGATTATCATGCCCGGTGGTTTTGGTACTATGGATGAGATGTTTGAAACTCTTACTCTCATTCAAACCCAGAAAGTTGCATCTTTGCCACTGGTACTGATGGGTTCGGAATTCTGGGGGGGATTAATAGAGTGGCTGGAGAAAACAATGTTAAAACACAGTTATATTCTTGAAGCTGATCTTTCTCTTATGAAAATAACTGATGATCCTCAGGAAGCAATAAATTACATTAGCAAGCAAAAAGAAACCAAGGAAGTGACAGCAAATTTTGTATGACTTTTTAATATACTTTAAAAAAATATGTTGACATGTCTTTTATAATGAAATATTATTATAGCTGATCTGCAGTTTTGCAGATCAGCAGATGTATTGACAGCAGCAAACAGGCATTTAGGTTGTATCGAAATAATCAATATTGATTTGTAAAAGTGACTGCAAATCGCATGTCATTAACAAGGTTTCCTTAAAAGGAGGATGTGAAGTGTTAGCAAAAAAAACTGCTGTAAAAAAGAGTGTTAATGCCAGAAAGGCCACCAGGAAAGCAGTAAAAACACCTGCCCAAAAGTCTGTTGTCAAGAAAACCGGAAAAAAAGCTTCTGCAAAAAAAACGGCAGTGAAAAAAGCTGCAAAGACTTCGGCTAAAAATGTCAAGAAAGCTCCGGTCAGGAAAACAACTGCCCAAAAAAAACTGACCAGGAAAACTTCGGTTAAAAAAACGCCGACCAGGAAAGTATCAACCAAAAAAGCTCCGATCAAAAAAAACACTGTAGCTAAAAATGCAGAAAAAAAGA
Source organism: uncultured Fibrobacter sp. (assembly GCA_964411655.1). GTDB lineage: Bacteria > Fibrobacterota > Chitinivibrionia > Chitinivibrionales > Chitinispirillaceae > JAAYPC01. The sequence goes on along the minus strand of CAYPMS010000009.1, from coordinate 50,564 downwards.
CGGTAAAAAAAACAGCCAAAAAGTTCGCTCATGGGGTTGCCAGTAAAAAAGCAATCTCAAAAAAGAAAATCAAAAAAACATCGGAAAAAGAAAAATTAAGTACAGTAACCCCAATACCTGAAACAATCAGTGAACCTTCGCAGGCTGATGTTGTCTCAACTGAAGCCTGATTTCTATCTTAATAGGGGCGAATTTTACATTCGCCCTGCTCTTTTTTCAACCCCTTTTTAATAATCCTGTTGCGCTTATTTATTCCGTGTACTATTTTTAACGGGTCCAGCAGATAAATAAACATCTCCTCAATATAGTTTGACTTCATGGTAGAATTTTCTAAGCAGATATCCGAGAAATGGAACTTGCAAGCCAGTCTTGCAGAACAGCTCTGTATTGCGTTTGATAAAGGTGACACGCCTTATTACCTAACAGAGTATTATCCACAGGTGGCAGTTGAAATGACAATTTCCCAGGTATGGGAAATTTTTGATTTTCTTCATAAAATGGAGGATCTTTCTTCTAAGAAGAAGCGAGTAATTAATGCTCTGAAGAAAGCAAACCGGTTAAATCCTTCTGAAGAAAAACGGATTAATCTAACCTCTAATCCTTATGAATTAGATGATCTTCTGATACCACTGAGACCTAACCCTCGTTCCAAGGGGCAACTCGCATCCAAAAAAGGACTCGATCCTCTGGCAGATCTCATTGTAAAGCAGGAGGAGGAGAGCACTCCTGTGGAGGTTATGGCAGAACCGTATGTGGGTAAAGATCCTACTCTGACTTCAGTTAAAGATGTTATTCAGGGTGTAAAGGATATTCTTGCAGAACGCTTTGCCTATGATGAAACAGTAAGGGCGATGTGCAGAGAATTTACCTATGATGATGGTTTTTTTGAAGTAACTCCCAAAAATAAAAAAGATCCTCAATACTCAAGTTATTCAGGGAAGTTTATTCCGATTAATGAGCTTACAAAAGATGAAATACTGAAATTAATGATTGCAGAAGATCAAAAGGTCCTGCGGTTGAAGGTTGGTGTGCAACTCTTCAGAATAACTGAACTTATTCGCCACCATTTCATCACTAACCCGGATTCTACCGGTTTTGATCTGATATGCGAAGCCATCGATGATTGCTGGCTGCGCCTTCTTCAACCTGCTATGGAACGGGATGTCAAAAACCGTTTACGTGAAGAAGCTGAAGAGGTTGTAATTAGAAAAATCGTCTCTGACCTGAGTAAAGATTTTCAAGGCGAACAAAATCGCGGGCCATTGCTTATGGTGGATGGCTCTAAAGATAAAAACATTTTATTTCTGGCTGTAAGCGGTAAAGGTGACCTGTTAGGTGCAACTACCGAACGAAAACCACCTGCAGGAAAAACTTCTTCCAGTGATAGACTTCGTCAATTCCTCAACAGGCATAAACCCTTAAATATTCTTATTCTGGATAATGATTATGCCTCAGTTGTCGAATCGATACTAAAACCGATTACTGGCTCGTTTAATCCGATACCAGATTTTATTCATTTTAAACCGGTTTCATCACAGAATAACCCTTCAGAATCTCAATGGATGCAAAAGGAATTCTCATCGCTTCTTGATGAGGACATGAGAGTCCTTTATGGGATGGCATTACAGTATCTTAAGCCGATTTCTCTTATTCCCAAAATTGGAACTCAATATTACTCAGCTCATCCATCGCAGAATCTGATTCCTGAAGCCAGATTTTTGGAAATTGTAAATAGACTTATAATAGAAGACTCCTTAAAATCAGGAGTGGTTCTGAAAGATCTGCTTGATTCACAACTGTCAAAGCTGGGCAAATGCGTAACCAGCGAAATTCTTCAATCCATTAAGGCTGCAGATAGCCAGAATCAGATCTCTTCTAAGAATGATCTTCTGAAGGTCAACGGGATGAAAGAGGTGACTTTCAGAAATATTGCGGGATTTATTATTATTCCCAATGCAGAAAACCTTCTGGACCGTACCATGGTGCACCCTGATTTCTACCCCTGGTTTGATGAAATCAGCGAACAGATAAACATATCTGCTGAAACCCTGATTACCGAACCGGAAACTCTCCGATCTTTTACTTCCAATGATCCGGTACAGAAAATTTTTATTGAAAAGAAAATTTATAACCAGCTTCTGGCTGGCAAACGTTTCTTCTCTATCTCTGCACCTAAATTCAAACGTAAGCTGAAACTTAATGAACTTCAGGAAGGGACTATTGTATCTGGTAGGGTTACCAATATTACACCTTTTGGTGTTTTTGTTAATATTAACGCGGTATGTGACGGTCTTATTCATATTTCCCAACTGGCAGATGAGTATGTCGAAACACCAGACCAGGTCGTTACTATAAATGAAAAAGTCGATGTCAAAATAATCAAAGTCGATGTAAAAAAACGGCGTATCTCTCTTACCATGAAAAATATCGGGACCAGGTCACCTAAAATCAGACCTTCTCAGGGACAGCTCTCCAATCTTGCTGAGCATTTTAAAAATCGCTGATTTTTAAATCGCCATAACAACTGTAGATACTTACCTAAAGTAACAGTATCGATTTCCTTTTCTTTGTTCAATGATTCATATAACCGATAATTAAATCAGCGGTCTTTAAAGAACATTGCTTGTAACAATTAACTTTTTTCCTGCATCTAAAAAATCCGACAGTATTGCCATTTCTGAAGTGTTGATGTTTGTACGCTGATATACAATCTTACAATTAATAGACCTTGAGTTTTAATTCGAAACGGATGGTTCCACAATGAAGAAAAAGAAACTGAAAGTTGGCAGTTTATTATTATTGATCAGTGTAATATTGCTGATGAGTTTTTGTACAAAAAAAAACGGATCACAGTTTTCAGGAAAACAGTCTTCCGGGCATGCTGGCGCCGGAGGAGCTTCAGTTGTGGCTGTTCAGGTCGTCCCGGTTTCTTATGGTCCGGTAATTGAAAAACGCGAATTCAGTGGAACCGTTAATGCAGCTTATTCTTATGTGATTGCTGCAAAAGTCTCGGGACATCTTTCAAAGCTTTCAAAAAGAATAGGGGAAAAAACCGGAGCTAATGAGGTTGTGGGGAAAATAGATGATACCGAGTATCGCCAGGCGGTTCAGGAAGCAGTGGCTCAGGTTGCAGTGAGCAAGGCTTCGGTAAAGGAATCAGAAGCACAATTGGCGTTTGCAGAAAAAGAAATGCAAAGAATAAAGGAACTGGTTGACAAGGGTGTATCTTCCCAGGCAGAACTTGATGCAATCGAGACACAATACAACACCCAGAAATCCAGGTTCGATCTTGCCCAGGCTCAGCTTTCTCAACGTGAAGCATCTCTTGCTCTGGCCAGAACCCGCCTGGATTACACCTCTATTCGCTCTGCTCAGGCAGGTTACGTCGCTGTTCGTCACACAGATGGTGGGGCGCTTCTCTCAGTGAATTCGCCAGTTTTAACTATTGTAGGAATTGATACTGTTTATGTAGAGGTGTCAATTTCTGAACGGGATTATATTCATATCAGCAAAGGGCAGCAGGCAATGATCAGGGTTGAGGCTCTTCCAGGCAGAGAATTTACCGGCACAGTATCTTCCATATCACCGCTTTTTCAGACAGAGACCAGAACTGCAATAGTGGAGATATCAGTGATAAATGATTCACTGCTTCTGAAACCTGGTATGTTTGCCCGTATAGAAATTATACTGGCCAAAAAGGATTCTGCTCAGATTGTCCCCTTGACTTCAGTGGTCAACCGCAACGGCAAAGAGGCTGTCTTTCTGGCCAGTGATTCCGGAAAGGCACATCTGATACCGGTAAAGACAGGTATTGTTGATGGTGATAAAGTGGAAGTGCTTCATCCCATACTTAATGGAAATGTGGTTACCATAGGAAATCATCTGCTTGTAGATGGCAGTAAAATTTCGAGCGACTTGAATTCCAAAACACCAAAAGAAGGTTCATCAGTGGGAAAGAAGAATGAGAATGCTTCTAAAGAGGTAAAGAAATGAACAGTGGCTTTTTATCGCTTCCGATCAGGCGCCCTGTATTAACTACAGTAATTTACATAATAATAATCCTGGTTGGTCTTTTTTCGCTTTGGCGCCTGCCCATTGATCTGATGCCGGAAATTACTAATCCGGTGGTTACCGTTATTACCAATTACGGTAATGCCGGGCCGCAGGAGATGGAGGAGCTTATTACCAGGCCATTGGAATCATCTCTGGCTGGAATCCAGGGTATAGAAGAGATCTCTTCTACATCTTCAGAAGGAGCAAGCCGTATCAGGGTTCAGTTTGTCTGGGGAACGAATCTGGATGAAGCTGTTAATGATATTCGCGACCGTATTGACAGGACATTAAACCGGCTCCCGGAAGATGTAGATCGGCCATTTATCCGGAAATTCGATGTTTCTTCTTTTCCCATAATGATTTTGGGAGTATCTTCAGAACTGGAACCAATTGAAGTACGTCAACTTATCGATGATCAGGTGCAATACCGGCTTGAGCGTAGTCCCGGTGTGGCATCGGTGGATATTCGGGGTGGAGAAAGCCGTGAAATATCGGTTGCCTTAAAAGCTTCTGCGCTGGAGGCTCTAAAAATCTCTCCTGAAATGATAGTAAATACCTTCAAGCAGGAGAACCGCAATATTCCGGCCGGTACTATTTATAAAGGCAATAAGGAAGTCATCGTCAGAACTTTTGCAGAGTATAATAATCTCGATGATGTCCGCAGCGCCATAATTGCAGTGCGCGATGGTGTTCCTGTGACTATCGGAGATGTTGCAGATGTCACAGATGGTATGGCAGAGATCACTTCAATTGTAAGGATAAATCAGAAACCCGGAATCAGGCTTGCGGTTACCAAACAATCCGGCGCTAATACTGTGGCGGTTGCCAAGGGGGTATTAAAGGAAATTGAGAGAATAAGCCGTGATATTGCTCAACTGAGGATAATTCCGCTTTCAAATAATGCCACATTTATCGAAAACTCAATTATAGGCATTGGCGTTAGTCTGATTATGGGAGGAGCTATCGCGGTTTTCGTACTGTTGCTTTTCCTTAGAAACATATCCAGTACTATCATAATTGCAACCACGATTCCCATATCGATTATCGCAACTTTTGCACTGATCTATTTTGGGGGCCTTACCCTCAACATGATGACTTTCGGGGGTCTTGCTCTTGGGATAGGAATGCTGGTAGACAATGCCATAGTTGTATTAGACAATATTTTCCGTCACCGGGAAAATGGCGGAAATGCCATGGAAAGTTCATTTAAGGGATTTTCAGAGGTCATCTCAGCCGTAATTGCCAGTACTTTGACTACTCTGGTTGTGTTCTTTCCGGTTATCTTTATCAGAGGTATTTCCGGAATTATGTTCAGACAACTGGCATATGTAGTGTCTTTTTCACTTGCCTGTTCCCTTCTTACCGCAATCACCCTTGTTCCAATGCTTTCGTCCAGATTCTTGAAAATGGAAAATATTGAAGGGAAAAATACTCTTATATCCCGTTTTTTTAAATCAATTGGGAATACTTATAACACTTTGGAAAGGTTTTATGGAAGAGTAATCAACTGGGCTCTTCATCATAGAAAAACCGTTCTGATTGTCACATTCATTTTGTTTGCTGTATCGGTGCTGATGGTTCCGCTTGTCGGAATGGAACTGATGCCCAGTGCAGATGAAAGTGAAGTCAGAGTCAATGTGGAGATGGAAGTGGGCACCCGTCTTGAGCTTCTTGACAGTACAGTTTCTGTTATCGAATCGGTGATAAGCAGAGAGGTGCCGGAAGCCATTTACGTGGTATCAAACATCGGTGGTGGCGGTTGGGGAGGCTCATCCGGGCATACCGCTGAAATCCGGATTTCTGTGGTTCCTAAAACACAGAGAAAACGTTCTTCTGCGCAGATTGCCGACAGGTTACGGGGCGCACTGAGGGGAATCCCTGGTGCTGTAATTCGTGTACGTGAAGGCCAGGGGCTATTTCTGTTGAGAATGGGTACCAGTGAGGGAAACTCTGTGGATGTGGAATTGCGTGGCTATGATCTGCAAACCGGTCAGAAACTGGCTGAGCAGGTAGCCAAACTGGTTAATGATATCCCGGGAGTAACCGATGCCAAAGTCAGCCGGGAGGCCGGGATGCCGGAATTCGTGGTAAAGATAAATCGAAAGAAAGCCGCTGATCTGGGCTTTTCGGCATATCAGATAGGAAACGCAATTCAGACAGCCATGGGTGGAACCCAGGCAACATCCATTCGTAAGGAAGGCAAAGAGTATAACATCATGGTTAGATTGGCAAAGGATCAACGTATGAATGTCGAACAGCTTGCCAATCTTTCTCTGGTCAGTAAAAACGGAGTGGCTGTCGCTTTGCAGAATGTTGCTGAGATTGTTGAGGGAAACGGACCAGTGCAGATTGAACGAAGGGACCGTGAACGTATTGTAACTGTCAGTATAAACTATGCTGGAAGAGATTTAGGTTCGGTGGTGGAAGACATCCGCAGCAAAATCAGCCAGATTTCTATTCCCTCCGATTTTGCTGTACTTATACGTGGAGATTATGAAGAACAACAGGAAGCTTTCAGAGAACTTTTGGTTGGAATAGCATTGGCCGTGATACTGATATATCTGGTTATGGCAGGACAGTTTGAATCTTTCAAGGACCCGCTTATTATTCTTATGTCAATACCGATGGCACTGATAGGGGTAGTTACAATTCTGTTTATCACCGGAACTCCTTTTTCGGTGCAGGCTTTTATTGGGTGTATAATTCTGGCTGGTATCGTGGTAAATAATGCCATTGTGCTGATCGATTTCATGAACCGGTTGCGAAGAGAAGAGGGTTTTGAGTTGCGTGAAGCAATAGTAAATTCCGCAATACGAAGGCTCAGACCTATTCTGATGAGCACATCCACTACAGTACTGGGTTTGTTACCTCTTGCTTTGGCATTGGGTGAAGGTGGAGAAACGCAGGCTCCTATGGCCAGGGTGGTTGTTGGTGGCCTTGTTACATCCTCGCTTATCACTCTGGTTCTCATTCCGGTAATCTATTCCATTGTAGAGGAACGTCATATCAAGAAGAAAGCTCATAAAACAAATCAGAGCTTGGCTCCGGTACAAGTTATGATCATCATCTCTATAATCTGTCTTTCCGCTTTCTTCAATTTATCGCATGCGCAATCTGACAGCGTTGTAAAGATTTCTCTGGAAGATGCGCTGAACCGTGCTGTCAGCAATAATCCTCTTATCCGAATCGAAAGAATCGATGTAGATTATGCAGAAGCTGCTGTAAGGGAAAACCGTTATCGTTTCGAACCATCTCTAAACTTCTCCTATGAACAAAAACATATTCCTGATAACACTGATTCTTCTGAACTTTATCATAGAGGATCGTTGTCTATAGAGGAATATCTGCCAAGTGGAACCAATCTGAAAGTATCTGGAACGGCCATTCCCAAGTACAGAAGATACGAACGGGCTCTTGAACTTTCAATTACCCAGTCTTTGCTTCAGGGGGGTGGTTTTGGTGTTAATCTGGCTCCTTTGAGGAAGGCTTCAATTGATCTGGAACTCAGGCAGGAAGAGCTGGCTGCTTATGCACAAAAATTATTAGCTGAAACTGAAGCCGCTTACTGGGATGCATATCTTGCTGAACAGGAGGTTTCTATTTATCAGCAATCAATGGAACTGGCCAAACGTCTGTTGAAAGAATCAAATGAACGGTTGAGAGTGGGTAAGATTGCCCCTCTTGACCTGATTACAGTTAGGGCAGAGGTGGCATCCAGAGAAAAAGATCTGATCAACTCTCAAACAGCATTGAAACAAAAAAAATACAGACTGGCTTATCTGATAAATGACAGCCTTGCTTCATGGGAAAAACCGGTCATGTTTACCGATAAACCACCTGAACCAAGACTTCCGGATTCCTTAAATCATCACTTTCAGGTTTCCAAAAAATATCGCCCGGATTTGCGTCAGGCTCACCTTTTAGCCAAAAGAGGAGAACTGGAAATCGTGCAGACCAAAAACGGGCTTCTGCCGAAACTGGATCTGTTTTTAAAACTTGGTGGTACCGCCTATACAGAATCTTTTAGTGATATTTTATCAGAAAATCCGGGTAATCAGAAATCTATCGGCGTAGGTTTGAATTTTTCGATTCCGGTAACTAACGGTGTAGCACGTGAGAAATACAGAAAATCACAACTCTCTCAAAAACAATTGCAGTTGTCTTTGGAGAATATCGAACGGCTTGTGGAGCTGGACGTCCGTAGTGCGTGGGCTGAGGTTGAACGTGCCCTGCTGATGATAGAGAAGGCGGGTACAACCCGATTACTTCAACAGGAGAAACTTACAGCAGAGCAGGCCAGGCTGGCTGCCGGCAAGACAACCGAATATGTAGTTTTACAGGTTCAGCGTGACTTGACTGGTGCTCAACTGGATGAAGCACGGGCAGCTGTGGCTTATATTAAAGCTCTTACTGATCTTTATCTCAAAGACGGAACTCTTCTGGAAAGACGTGGCGTAAACAGTAATCCACAGTAAATACTTCCCTCTGATAGACAAAAAAAGTAGAGACCAGAAAATCGATGGAATTATTACCTTGAGATTATCCAGTAAAGATTTTTATCCACAGTCGTTCTTGCAATCATTCTGTTTCAGAAATGTGTTTTTTTTCTGTTTTGTATAAAACATCGGATTTGTAATTTGGAATCATAGTCATGACATGTTCCATAATCTTTAGATATTTACCTGATTGTTACTTTCATTTCGGGAAATGTGATTGTGTATCGTGCTGTAAATGAGGGATCAATCACAAAAAAACAGTTTTTTTATTTCATTGAAATGGGAAATAATAATTACTCTTGGCTGAAGCTACCTGAAATTATCTTTAGATGTTGCTACTTTTAAATTAGCAATGAGCATTTGCGGAAGCTCACGGTTATTTATGGTTAAGTACTTTTCCGCATTACTCCAATGAGCCTGGTTGTTAATATTTTGCGATAAAATGAAACGGCTGAAATTTTCAGCAGTAATGCAATTTTTATTTCTAATAATGAAGGATGTGTTTCATGGGGTGTTTCCGGATAGTTTTTTGTGTCATTCTGGTTTTCACATTAGTTCAGGCGCAGGTTAAAAGAAATGATGAGCTTGTTCAGGTTTCCACTATCGATGCTTTATTGGGAGGAATCTATGATGGTGAGGTAAACATCGGGCAGTTACTTAAATCCGGAAATTTCGGGCTTGGTACTTTTAACAGTCTTGATGGTGAAATGGTAACTCTGGATGGCATTTGTTATCAGATAAAAGCGGATGGGAAGGCCTATAGAGTGAATTCAGCTATAAAGACACCGTTTGCTGCGGTAACATTTTTTGAGACAGATATTAAAGTAATATGCAAAGATACTCTGAATCTGGACCAGCTGCAGCAGAAAATTGATAGTCTCATACCATCGGTTAATTATATATATGCAGTCAAAATAACCGGTTGTATTATCAATGCTACTGCCCGCAGTGTTCCATCACAAAAATCTCCCTACAGACCTTTGGTTGAAGTTACCAGGGATCAGCCGGTTTTTTCGTTCACCAACACAAAAGGGACTCTGGTTGGTTTCCGCTGCCCTCAGTATGTAAATGGATTAAATGTCCCCGGATTTCATCTTCACCTGTTAACCGAAGACGGAAAAGCCGGAGGCCACCTTCTGTCTTTGACAGCTGACAGCATAACTGTCGAAATTGATCAGAGCGATTCCTACCGTATTATGTTACCTCACGATAAGGAATTCTCATCCGCTGATTTAACAAATAATAAAAAGGAGGAGTTAAAAAAGGTGGAGAGATAGATATGATGATCTGAGAAGAGTGGTGTATTTGAGGAGAAATCCAGAAGAATCTTTTCAGGTGTATGTGGAAAACTATGCTGATGAATAGTATACTTCATCACCGAAGAATATCCGGATTTGAAAAGGTACATTTTTTGCAATTTAGCTGTTATGAATAAATTCGGGAGATATGGTAATGCAGTAAAATGCTACAGATGCTACTAAATATGTTTTCAGGAAACAGAATATGGATAACCTTGAAGGTAGGCAGGGTAATACTGAACAATTGCAGGGTACGGGATCAGAAATGCTTGCTTGTACTATTGCAAGATCATTGAATGAGTGCGGGTGGGTAAACAGCAATCTTAAGATCCAGCTTTGCATTCTGTTTATGCAGAAGATATTGGAAAGTAAACGGGGAAGTACAGATAATATTGCTTTGATTCAAAAAATAAGGAAAAAGCCAATCAGTTTCATAATTCGTTTTCTGAAACGTTATCCGGATAAAGGATTACAGTTGCTTTCTCAATCTGTAATGGAGGAGCTGAGGGTGAATCAGAAATTACAGTTTGGAGAACTGGTCCAATTTCACACGGCTCTCTTGGATTTATTGTTTCCACCCCCTGCAAATTGAATAAGCCGGGGCTCTGAAGCAACTCTTTTGCTGATCTATTATTTCTTTGCATACACCTTTTTTATACACTATTTTGATCTCATATAAATAGGTAAGGATTGATTTTTATATCATCCTTAAGTACTACTTCCGGTAAGACCTTGCCAGAAACTGCTTAATTGTTTAAATGCGGCAAACATCAAAAAATGACGGTCCTTTGCAGAAGTCTGCTTTATCCAGAACAGACTATTTAAAAGGCTGCAATGCTGGTGTTTTGCTTTTTAATGAGCGCATTTCGGTCCTGGAAGCATTATCCGGCCAACGGCAAACTTGATTGTTGGCCCAATATATTGTATCTTGAATAGATTAACCGGTCAATGTATAGTAGTATTCAGCTTTGAAATGCTCTGTTTCACAGAAAAGTAGCGAGGGATTTTTTCCATGATTTTACGGAAGCTTTCCATTTTTGGCTTCAAATCTTTTGCAGACAAGACTGAAATACAGTTTGGTACGGGAATGACCGCGTTGGTCGGTCCAAATGGATGTGGCAAAAGTAATGTAGTTGATGCTATAAGATGGGTTTTTGGTGAGCAGAAAGCTTCAATGCTTAGAAGCTCAAACATGAATGATGTAATATTTTCCGGTACCCAAAAACGACAACCGCTTAATTTGGCCGAAGTAACCCTGGTTATCGAGAATAATAAAGGTGTTTTGCCAGTGGAATACCGGGATATCGCTATTACCCGGAGAATTTATAGAAGCGGGGAGAGTGAGTACAGGCTCAATAAGGTTCCCTGTCGCTTGCGAGATATTCATAATCTTTTCTTGGATACCGGAATCGGAAGCAGTGCTTATACTACCATTGAAAACACCATGATCAATTCCATACTCAGTGATAAGGCTGAGGAGCGGCGTACGCTTTTTGAAGAAGCTGCTGGGATTGGTAAGTATAAAAGCCGTCGCAAGGACAGTCAGCGTCAGTTGGAAAAGACTCGAAATGACCTGCTACGAATTAATGATAAAGTACAGGAAGCAGACCGGCAGGTTCGCATGCTGGCTCGTCATGTGGAGAAAGCCAGGCGTTATAAGAGTTATTTTGAAGATCTCAAGAATCTGGAAGTGGGTTTTGAGAACCAGCGTTACAGGACTCTGGCCCAGAATATGGCTGATCGGAAAGCGATTTTGACAGAATTTGAGAATCGCAGGGAAACTTTGAGAGCCAGCATTTCGGCTTCTGAATCCCGTCTGGAGAAAATGCAACTGGCAGCTCTGGAAAATGAGAAGGAACTGGAGATCGCCTCCAGAAATGTAAGTGAATCAAATGAAAAAATCGTACGTCTTGACAGAGACATATCGGTAAGCATGGAGAGATTGACCAATCAGAAGCTTAACGTGGAGCGTTTCGAACAGGATGTGCAGACTTTTGATAAACAGATCGAAGAAAATATTCGTTTACAAACTCAGATCGGAATGAGCATCGTTGAACGGGAATCCGGATACCAGAAAAGTCTTGAGCGGGTCCATGGTGCTACCGATGAGCTGGCCAGATTTGATGAAAAGCTGCAAATCCGGCGGGACCAGGCCGATCAGCTTGGGCGTGATCAGATTGATCTGATTAATGAGCTTGGCGAATCCCGCAATATTTTAAGTACTCAGAAAACCAATCTGAGCAATGCGATCGAACGCAGAGAACGTGACAAGAAAGAAATTCAGAATCTGGAAACCCGGCTTGAGGAATACCAGGAAGCCATAGAGGTGTGCCGCAAACAGCTATTACAGGTTGATGAAGAAAACCGGAATTTGCACCAGGAAAGAGAGGTTCTGCTTTCCCGTATCGAGCAGGAAGATCTGCGTTATCAGAAACTGGTGGAAAGAGAGAAGCATCTGGAGGCTTCCATTGCTTCATGCAAATCCCAGCTTAAGTTTCTTGCCGGTCTGGAATCCGCATACGAGGGATATGAATCCGGAGTAAAGGAGCTGCTTACAAGAAAGCTGCCTGGAATCAGAGGTACTCTTGCTGATCTGATCTCTGTTACAGATGATAAGCTTATCAGTTTAGTGGAAAAGGTTCTGGGAACCACCATTCAGACTGTAGTGTTTGAAACAGAGGCGCAGTTACGTGATGCAGTTGAGTTTCTGAAAAAAGAGCGCCTTGGTCAGGCTTGTATGACCTCTTTTGAGAGGCTGAGAAAATTGTCCCGTTTTAAAGGTAAAGGCACAACTGCCGGTACCGATCTGGCAGCTTTCATTAAGACTGAATCCGATTGTGAGATGCTTGTCAGTTCTCTTCTCAACCTCATCGTAATTACCGATGACAGTGGTCAGGCATTGGAATATGCCCTGCAGGATGACAGTAAACGACTCTTTGTCAGCAGGGATGGAGTAATCTGTAATACCGATGGTACAGTAATTGCGGGAAATGCAAAGAAAGAGAAATCAGGAATACTTGCCCGCAAACAACAGATGGAAAAATTAACCGAAGATATTAATAATTTTGAAAAAGAATATGCTGCCATCATTACAGAAAAAGATTCTTGCATTATAAATCGTGATGAAGCCAAAGTTCAATTGATCGGGGTTGATGAAAGACTCAACCGGGGGCAGCGTCAGCAACAGGAACAGCAGACAAATATAAAGCATTATGAAACCGAAACCAGCAACATAGTTGCCAGGTTACAGGCGCTTTACCCGGAGCTTGATAATCAGCGGAACAAAATCAGCGAAATGGAAGAACAGATCGCCCATTATGAAGCCCAGGTTGACACTTTTCAAAGCAGACGTGATGCTCTGGAGCAGCAGGTCGAACAAGCCCGCAATGAAGTACGTGCTATGGAGGAACAACGCAAAGAACTGGTGGAGCATCTGAAAAATATCGAACTGGAAGTACACGGCTTAAAAAACCGGATCAACCAGGATAAGCAGGATGTAGAGCGGCTTTCCAGAGATATTAAAACTCTTAACGAACGCAAAAACGCCAAAATTGAAGAAAAACGTCGTGCTATCAGTAATATCTCTGAGTTGGAAAGTTCTCAGCAATTACTTCGTCAGGAACTGGAAGCTCAGCAGCAGGCTCGTTTGGAACTGGAAAAAATCCGGGATAATTTCCGGGAAAGATATAATGAAAAGCTCTTTGAAATCGATGAGGTCAGAAAAGAAGCCAAGGCTGCCCAGGGAGAGCTTCAGGAAATCTCCAACAAGATTCATGATCTGGAGATAAAACAGACCCGTGATGAACAGGACAGCAGGCGGATAAGGGAAAAAATCTGGGAAGCTTACGAAATAGATCTGGAATCACCCCCGGAAAATCTTCCTTTGGTTGATCAGGAAGACAGCCAGATACTTGAGAACATCTCCATGCTTAAAGAACGGATTAAGCATGTTGGACAGGTAAACATGGCTGCTTTGGAAGATTATGAAAACGAAAACAAAAGACTTCAGGAGCTCATTGTCCAGCGTGATGATCTTCAGAATGCAGTTGATGAACTGGAGAGAGCCATTAAAAAGCTGGACAAGGAAGCAAGAGCTCAGTTTCTGGCCACCTTTGAGCTTGTGCAGAAAAACTTTGTCGAAATGTTTACCACTCTGTTTGAGGGAGGAGAGGCTCATCTTTCTTTAGAAGAAAATGTGGATCCCCTGGAAGCAGCAATTCATATAAATGTGCGCCCGGCAGGCAAAAAAATGCGGGGAGTCCAATTACTTTCCGGAGGAGAAAGGGCTCTCACTGCCATCTCTCTTCTTTTCTCCCTCTATCTGGTAAAACCTTCAGCCTACTGTATACTCGATGAGCTGGATGCTCCTTTAGATGAAGCAAATATAGGACGTTTTGTGAAAGTCTTGAAAAAATTCGCAGAAAAAACACAGTTCATTGTTATTACTCACAGGTCTCAAACCATGAGCGCAGCAGATCTTCTTTATGGGGTTACTCAACAGGAAAAGGGAGTATCTACCATTGTATCTGTTAAAATCGAAGATGCAGCACTTCAGGCGGCCTGAACAGGCTTGGTGGAGCATAATAAAAAATGAAAATATTTGCGATTATCGCTTCAATTGTCACCGGACTCATGCTGTTGGTTGCCTTCATAGGTGGAGTCTTCGATACGGTTTCTTTTGCCATCAGGGAGGCCGGTCCCTACAATCTGGTCTACAAAGAACATATCGGACCTTACGCAGGAATCCGCGTCACTCTTAACGATGTTTTCAAGTATGTGGTAAAACAGAATAAAGGGCGCATTAAACAGGGTTTTGCAATTTTTTACGATGATCCTGCTGAAGTTCCTGCAGAAAGTCTTCGCTCTATTGGCGGGATGATTACTGATTCCCTGTTAAAGGTATCTGCTCCCTATAAATCGGCTCTCTTTCCAAAGACAAAGGCGGTTGTGGGAGAATTTCCCATAAGGAGTTTTCTTTCCTATACTTCAGGTACTTTAAAATTTTATCCTCAGCTTCAAAAAAGACTTTCTGAAAACCAGTATGAATTGTCCGGACCTGTAATGGAGATCTATGACAGCCCCAAGAGGGTTATTACTTATATAGCTCCGATAAATGGAGGGCCGTCTCCGGCGCCACAGTTTGGAAACGGCCAGAATAAGTAGAATGGATCGCTAACGAGTATCGATTAAAAAGCAGATACATAATAATGCATCTTTCTCTCAACTTAAACAAATACTGCCAAAATTCCTGTTTTACCACAGAATCTATAGTTTCCTGAACAATTTGTTGCTTTTCGCTTTGCAGAAGTATTCTATCCACCAGATCGACTCTTTCTGGCAGGAAGTTAGCTATCTGCGAATTGAAGACATGTGTTTATTTTATTTAGGATAAAACAGGGAAGAAATAAAAAGGGCTGTTCATTATGAGCAGCCCTTTTGAATTCAAATTTATAGTTTGCTAAACTATTTTTCAGCGTCCCAGCATAGTAAAAATCTGGCTTACTTTAGGATAGGCAAACAGTACCACTCCTGCGAAAACCACCGAAACCATGGACATGAGCTTTATCAGAATGTTAAGTGAAGGACCGGAAGTATCTTTAAATGGATCTCCAACGGTGTCACCAACAACAGCGGCTTTATGAGAGGGAGATCCTTTACCACCCAGATTTCCTTTTTCTATGAATTTTTTGGCATTATCCCAGGCACCTCCCGAATTATTAAGCATTGAGGCTAATGCAAAACCGGTGGTTAAACTTCCAATCAGAAGTCCCATAACCCCTGCTACACCAAAAAGAACACCGGTAATAACCGGAACTATTATGGCCAGAAGAGAAGGTACCAGCATCTCTTTTTGTGCACCGATAGTTGAGATCTCCACGCATTTGCCGTATTCTGGTTTTTGGGTTCCTTTAAGGATTCCCGGAAATGCCTTAAACTGTCTTCGGACCTCTTCAACCATGTTTCCTGCTGCTCTGCCTACTGCTTTCATGGTCATGGCACAGAATAAAAATGCCATCATGCTTCCAATGAAAAGACCTGAGATCATCATGGGGTTCAGAAGGTTGACATCGAAAGCGGCTGTCAGATCTCTGAGAGAGGCAGTTTTGGCACTGAGAGCAGTAATACCCTGATTCCTGAGAGTTTCCATTAAATCAGCAGAAACATCTTTGGCATAGAATCGGAATTTATCTACCATCACAAAACCATCTGCTGATTTCTGGGCCAGTTTTACAAGCCAGATCTTTATCTCTTCCATATAAGCAGAGAGCAGTGCCATAGCGGTGAGGGCAGCAGAACCTATTGCAAAGCCTTTTCCAGTTGCGGCTGTGGTGTTTCCAAGCATGTCCAGAGCATCAGTCCGCTGACGGACCTTGGGATCCAGTTCGCTCATTTCAGCATTTCCACCTGCGTTATCTGCAATAGGACCGTATGCATCGGTTGCCAGAGTTATTCCCAGAGTGGAAAGCATACCTACGGCAGCGAAACCGATTCCGTAAAGCCCCATGTTGATTGAAGAGAAACCGCCGGAGATGGCAAATGCCAGAATGATTCCAAACACAATGGTCACAACCGGAATCGCAGAAGAATACATGCCTACAGCCAGGCCTTCAATGATGGTTGTGGCGTATCCCATTTTGGTCTGTTCGGCAATGGATCGGGTGGGATTGTGTTCATCGGAAGTATAGAATTCAGTTGCTTTTCCGATTATTAATCCGGAGATCAGACCGGTTACTACAGCTCCAAATATTCCCCACGGGATAAAGCCGGTAACAGCCATAATCGCAAGAGTAATAAGGATAAGAATTGATGAACCCCAGACTCCCAGATTAAGTGAAGCGAGGAGGTTTTTCATACTTGCGTCTTCTTTGGTTCTTACAGCAAAGATACCGGCAATAGAGAAAAATACTCCCAGTGCTGCGATGATCATGGGAGCGGTAACTGCTTTAACGCCACTGAATGCACTATTAAGCGGGAGGGCTGCACCTAAAGCTGCGGTTGCCAGAATGGATCCGCAGTATGACTCATAGAGGTCTGCTCCCATTCCTGCGACATCGCCTACATTGTCACCAACGTTATCTGCAATTGTAGCTGGATTTCTGGGATCATCTTCAGGAATTCCAGCTTCTACTTTTCCTACCAGATCTGCACCCACATCAGCTGCTTTTGTATAGATTCCACCACCAACTCTGGCAAAAAGCGCCTGCGTTGAAGCTCCCATACCGAAGGTAAGCATGGTGGTGGTTATGGAGATGTACTTTTCATAATTTTCGATACCAGGTTCTACCAGAGTTAATCCAAGAAACTTCAGACCCTTTGCCATATTTTCCGGGGTGTAGATAACCAGATCAAGAAAAAGATACCAGAAGGCTATATCCAGCAGGCCAAATCCCACTACCACAAGGCCCATAACTGCACCAGAGCGAAAAGCGACTTTCAATCCATTGTTTAGAGAGTGAGAAGCCCCCTGGGCGGTTCTGCTTGAGGCATTGGTGGCAGTTTTCATTCCCAGGAATCCGCACAAACCGGAGAAAAATCCACCGGTTAGAAAAGCAACCGGGACAAAGGGGTTCTGGATTCCCATAAAAGCCAGAATAGTAAAAATCAGGCACAGAATCGCAAAAACAATCAGTACCACCTTGTATTGTCTATAAAGGTAAGCATATGCTCCTTCTCTGACAAAGCTGGCGATCTCTTCCATTCTTGCATTTCCCTTTTCGGATCGCATCATGGAATTATAGAAAAAGTATGCTGAAATCAGGGCAACAATTCCAGCAATTGGAACGATGAACATCGGGTTTCCCATCAAATCCTCCACTCTGAAAAAAACGTTTTACTGTTAAGATTAATATCGGTAATTAAAACGATCTCAGATTTGATTTTCATGATGTAGTGATCCGGACCAGAATATCTAAAGCCTCCGGGGGGAAGAAAATAGCTGGTAAAAGAAACGAAAAACGAACTGCAGAAAAGAGCATTTTGCCGGATCCCGGTGACTGGTAGACAAACCATAAAAAATTAACTCCGGAAAATATCTAGAGAACCTTGTTGAAAATAGGTTCTTTTTACTTCCTGAGTCAAGAGTAATGGCGTGTTAAAATGGTGTAAATATCGATAGTTTTTAAGACCTTGTGAGAAACGACTTTTCAGGATAGCAAAGACTGCAAAGGCAAGCTTTTCGATACAAAAAATGGTCCTTTTATGTAGTTAAATTCCTTTTAAAAAGGCTTTTTGATTACAAAAATGTTTTCCAATTCAAAAAAACATTTTTTGATGGAAAACGTTTTTTCGGGTAAAAGCTTTTTAGCTGAACCCCGGTAGCCTCAAAAGCTGTTTTCCTCTTAATTGAAACACGATGCTTTAATCAAAAATTTTTACTCTGATTTCACTTTTTATATAAGCAGCTGGAATATAAAGTTCTAAGATTGAATAAAGCTGGTTTAAGTGATATTATTTGATTCGAGATTTTGAAAATTATATGATTATCTGCTTTTCAAAGAAATATACTTGTCAGTTCCGATGAAATTTTTGCAGAAGTACACAAGCCGCAATGGTTATGTATGGCAGGATAATAATCTCGGGAAGTGTTATTGTCTGGCTTTCTACTTACAAATTCAAGGAAGGCCGGCAAGGCCAAAGATCGAAGCAGTTGATTAAAAAAGCAGAAACCATCAATTGCTGACCTGTCAGGCAACAGGTACAGGGAGAGGACAAAAAAGAAGTGAACAAATCAACCGATAACCGAGGTCGAGTACCAGGCACTTTATCTGTTTGCATGATAGTAAAGAATGAGAGTGCCTTCCTGGGACGATGTCTTCAAAGTGTAAAGGAGGCTGCTGATGAAATAGTGGTTGTAGATACTGGCAGCAGCGATTCTACAGTTGATATAGCAAAAAGCTTTGGTGCAATTGTGGTAGAGACTAAATGGCAGAATGATTTTGCCCAGGCCAGGAACATTTCTCTCCAGCATGCTTCATATCAATGGATACTGTGGCTGGATGCAGATGATGTTGTACCTCGGGAGTCAATTTCAGGCTTAATGGAACTGAAAAAACGGCCTCCGGAATGTGTATTTGCCATGCTGATAAGAAATGAACGTCCATGCAATACTGGTACAGAATTCATGCAGGCCAGGATGTTTCCAAACCGTGCTGATATCTTTTTTGAGCGCTCGATTCACGAGCAGATGATGCCCAGTGCATTGCGAATTGGAATGAAACTGGAAAACACCAGCATAGTGATTGAGCATCATGGTTATGCTGATCCTGTTGTTCTGAAGCAGAAAGCGGCCCGTAATGTGGAGATGTTATTGAAGGAATACGAATCATCTGGTGGTGATCCGGTTATGCTTTTGGAAATTGCAGATTCGTTTTTGCTGATCGAAAATTATAAATCTGCCCTCATGTGGTATAATACACTTCTGGAAACTCCAAAATGTGCAGAGATATTTCCTGCCATCGCTTCACAGGCTTATTGCGGTCTGGGCAATATCCATTTGAAAAAGGAGGAGTTTCAAAAGGCTGCAGATTTTTTTAATAATGCACTTAAACTGTGTCCATGGCGACTGGATGTTTACTATAACCGTGCTGTTGCACTGGAGATGGAGGGTAATAAAAATGGAGCACTGCAATGCCTTAAATGTGTTATTGATATGCAGCCTCAACCAGGGCAGGTGGGGGTTGATTTCCGTGCGGCAAAGATAAAGGCATTTTTGCGTATGGCGCGCATTTTAGCAGAATCAGAAAATATAACACTAGCCGAGCGGGTTATTACACAGGGTGTGGAAGCTTTTCCCTCCCGCCAGGAAATCAGAAATATGGCTGGAAAAATATTTTTAAAAAACAACAGGTTAATGGATGCGCTTCATGAGTTTGAAAAGAGTCTTCTTATCATTAAGGAAGGAAATATTGATGCCTTTATAGGTCTGTGCATCATCTATGATATTGCAGGTAAACAAGATCTGGTATACCAGACCATTCTGTCAATAGAACCGTTATTCAGGGAAGACAGGAAGTATAATACCTTTAAAAGATACATATCAGATAAAGGAGAGCTGCATAACCTGGATGAATCTCTTAAACAGAATTTTGCAGAATTACAAAAAGAGTTCTTCTTTGTTTTGTGAATGGATTTCTGGATAAGTGCAAAAAAATGCTACTCTGCAATATAATACAGAGTAGCATTTTCTGTTATTTCGCTTTTAATCCTTTCCTTAAGGCTTACAGTAAACTAAATTCTTTTTATGTATATTGGAATCCGAAGTCCTTATATTAAAAAAATTGCGCTTACCCTTACCGGATTACCGCAGCTGCTAGCCTTGGATAAAGCGAGTCGTGACAGTGTTGGGACTCAGAACAGGGTTTTAAAGAGTATAATTGAAGATTGCAAAGACACTTCATTTGGAAAAGAGCATAATTTCGCAGCTATCAAATCCGCTGATGATTTTAAAAAGGCGGTTCCAATAAGGGATTTTGAGGGGCATCGATGTTACATCGATCGTATGTGCAAAGGGGAGAAGGACATACTTTTTCCGGGTAAAGCAGTTTTTTTTAACACCACCAGCGGCACTACCGAGAAACCCAAATTAATACCGGTCTCCAAAAACTACTTCGAAAAAGCATACAGCAATATCAGCAGATTATGGTTTTATTCCTGTCTGAAGGATAATCCCAGGTTATTTCATGGGCAAAACCTCTCTGCTGTAGGACCTGCGGTTGAAGGGTATGTGGAAGATGGTACTCCTTTTGGTTCTATTTCTGGAGTAGTTTACAGAAATATTCCTGCGGTTCTAAAGGATTTATATGCCACACCTTACCCGGTAATCTGTATCAATGATTATCAGAAGAAATATTATGCGATGCTACGTTTTGGACTGGGAACCTCCATCTCCTATATCATTACTGTAAACCCGTCAACTTTGTTGCAATTCCATCGTACTGTCAATGAAAACATTTCCGATCTGATAAAAGACATTTTTGACGGCACTATAAGAGCCGATGTACTGGAAGCAATCGAACCGTCCTCTCGTGAGCAGGTATTAAATCAGATCAGACCTGACAGACAAAGAGCAAAATTTCTTGAGGAACTGCTGAAGGTACACGGGAGTCAGTTAAAACCAAAGCATTACTGGCCGGATCTGGTTTGTATAAATACCTGGAAGCAGGGTAATTGCAAATTGATACTACCCAAACTAGATAATCTGTTTCCCGAAACCACAGTATTGCGGGAATTTGGATATCAGGCTAGTGAGGCCAGGGCTGGACTGGTTCTGGGTAACGAATGGGATTATTCGATTCTGATGTCTCATGTTTACTATTTTGAATTTATAGAGGTAGAAAATATTAACCAGGATAAACCGGATGTCCTGGGTGTGAAGGATCTTGAAATCGGGAAGAGCTATTACATCCTCATTACCAATGGCAGTGGCCTTTTCAGGTATAATATCAATGACATTATTCGGATTACTGGTTTTTACAATCAGTTTCCACTTTTTGAATTCATACAAAAAGGGGAAGGAATTACCAGCCTTACTGGTGAAAAGCTTTCGGAAATACATATTATTAAGGCTGTAGATGCTGCTTCGAGAGCCAGAAATGTAAAAGTGGAATTTTATACCATGTTTTGCGACGTCAAAAGCTACGCATACAAACTTTTTATTGAGTTTGGTGAACAGACAACGGCTGCGCAAAAGTCTGCATTCATCAGTATGATTGACGAACATTTAAAATATGTAAATCCGGAATATTCTGCCAAGCGGGGCTCCAACCGGCTTCGTCCGCCAATATTAGTTGAATTGGCTCCAAATTCCTATGAAATAATCAAATCCAGGCTGCTGCAGGATGGTAAAGTAAGAGAGGGTCAGTATAAGGTAAGCTGTTTAAGATGTGACCCGTTTATGCAGCAGATTTATGAATCAATTGCGGTTAATGACTGATTGGAAGTGGAAATCGGATTCAATTTGCGTATTGTAAGTGTGCCTGTTCCAGTTTAATCTGATTCTTTATTCCGGATCTCCTCAACGACTTCTACATATCTGAGCTTTTTTTCAGCTTCATTTCCGGAGCTGTCTTCTACTCTATAAGCAATCTGGTAGGTTCCAAGATATTGGGTGTCAACTTTACCGGATACCTTTATTTGAGCGGAGATACTGGAACTGTCATCTCTGTTGTCAAGGGCATAGAAACCCGGATCGATATACTCTTCTCCCAGTTTGAGAGTGATCGTATCTCCTCCGACAAGGAAAATCACAGGCGGCGTTTTGTCAGGAAAAGAACCAGGCAGAACATATACTAAACGGGTCTGAGTAACAGCTTCATTTCCAAACCGGTCAGAAACCGAATAATTTAGCTGGTAAGTTCCACCATGAGAAGTATTGACACCATTTTTAATCTCAACTTTATCAGAAATGTCACCGTCGACATTGTCTTTAGCAGAAACTCCAGGTTCCACGTAACGGTCTCCTATTGCCAGATACATTGTATAGGGTTCCTGAAGGGTGATGATCGGGCGAACCGTGTCTTTGACATTCCAGGTCCAGAAAAGAGTATCTGATGCATTGGAATCATCGGTTGCTGCAGCCCACAGCCGGTTTTCTCCAATATCAGATACTGTGGGAGTCCAGATAATAGTATCTCCTGAACGGATGAGCATAGGGCTTATGGTTATGGAAAAATTTTCACAATCAGGGTCGAATGCCGTAAGTATGATTTTTTTGGTCTGGTCCGGATAAATAGTTTCAGAGATCTGTTCGGAACTTTGCAGAAATTGTGGTGCATTGTTTCTGCTGCTGATTGGGGGGGATTGAACAGACTGGGTGATTGTATCAGAAGTTCCGGCATTATTGAATGCAAAGATACGGTAAGTCTGATGACTGGCATATTCTACAGATGAGTGCAGATATGTAGTTTTATCTTTAACGGTATCCAGTGTGATAAATTTATCATTGATGCAGTGTTCAATGATGAAACCAGTTTCGTTTTTTGAGCTATCTTTCCAACTAAGATAATAATTACAGGAGGAGAGTGCGATTACGGAAAAATCGCAGGGTTTCCTTGGAGTAACATGTGTCGATTCGAGTATGATTGTGATATCCTGATCGGATGCATCATTAATTAGAACTTTACCTTTATAGATAACATCACCTTCTTTATCGAGGCCTTCTACTTCTAAGATAAGCCTGGAGCCTGATGGTACTTTAATTGTTGCCTGATGATTATCAAAATGGAATGTTTCCCGAATGGTATCTGCAAAATTACCATCCTGAGAAAAAACCGTGAATCGCATACTATCGACTTCTTCGGGTCCAGGATGGTCTTCGGTAGTTTTCCAGAGCACATGCGGTCTGACAGGAAGCATCGTTTCGGAGGGGTTATTAGGTTGAGTCGTGCAGAGGCAGAAAAATATCAGCCCTGTTGAACACAACAGATATGAAAGTACCTTTACCATTGTACTTCAAGTTTCCTGGTTTCTGGTTCTTTACTGATCAATTTTTTATACAAAAAATAAATTGGTACTGCTAATGCTGCAGATCCAACAGTGATAATTGTGACAGGAATAAGAGCCCTTCCTTTTTTTTTATACACCTGAATCGCCGATGTGTTGGTGCTGACAAGCTCCATGACCAGTTCCGGAATGACTTTATTAAATAACACTGCCTGTTTTACGGTATGCCGAGTGGAAATATCTTTTAAAACAGAGCCACTGCTGATATTGATGATCTTTACATCTATTGCATATGTCTTATCGATTTTGCTGATATTTCCCAGAATTACATCATCGACCGACAGGAGCTGACCGAGGGTGAGTGCACAATAGTTATTTCTGCAGGGATCATTTAAATCGAAGCCCTGATCTGCAAGCAACGTTTCCATAGCCTGACGGTCCAGCACATTGTACTTATGCAAACTGGTGAATTCAACCCTGAATTTTTCACTTATCTGACGGACTTCTTCAGTACTGATACCGCTGGAGTTGAAGGGTAGGATGGCCAGGGAAGATTGAGCAAAGAGATTGGAGACCAATGCAATCAGTATGAAATTAATCGCATAAATTGAAGAAAACAGATACATGCTCAAGCTCCGAAATCTTTTTAATTAATGATTCTGCAATAATATACAAAAAAAAAAGAATCAATGCGCAAATTGATGCGGACCCGGTATTCCTTGTGAATCAATTTGCTGCAAACAAGGCTATATCTATTGTATTGTAAAAAATCGCAACAATCCGTACTTTTACATAGTATTAAGGAATAATATACTGATTCTGAGATCATTGATTTACCTGTTTATTGTATAATAATCAGCTACTTCTGTCAGGAGGAATTATGGCCAGAGAAGAAAAAATCAACCTTAACACAGCCGATATTAATGAATTGCAAAGAGTTTCCGGGCTGGGACAAACCAGACAACATATTTTTGAGCATTATCCCTTTAAAGACTGGGAAGATGTAAAAAGTGCCTGGTTTCAATGATGAACTGATCAACATTATGAAGCTGGATGCAACTATCAAATAAATTCGGTCGTTTTAAGGCGGATTTGAAAGAGTGAATAATCGGAGTTTCATTCGTTACTATGCTCGTTATTTGTAATTTCCTTCATATTATATTCTAAATTCCATTGAGAGTTTTTTATGCAATCATGTAATCTCCCCAAAGATGAAAGTCTGATGCGAAAAAGAATTAACTCTGGGGTTTATGGTTAAGGACCTCCATGACATCAAAATTGCCAATTCTGGATATTTCTCAAAAAATCATCGATACGCTGGCCAAAAATAACCGACTCATAATACAGGCACCCACTGGATCCGGTAAATCTACTCAGATTCCACAGATATTACTTGATAGTAATATGTTAAATGGTCAGATTCTGGTACTACAACCACGAAGACTGGCGGCCCGCATGCTTGCAACCCGTGTTGCTCAAGAGCGGGGAAGTGTGCTGGGACAGGAGATTGGGTTTCAAACCCGCTTTGAATCAAGCTTTTCAGACAGTACACGTATCCGCTACATTACTGAGGGTATTTTACCACGTCTTCTTTTTTCTGACAAAAACCTTAAAACAGTTTCTGCGGTTATTTTTGATGAGTTTCACGAACGGAGTCTTACGGTAGATCTTGGACTTGCATTGATTCGCGACCTTCAGAAGAATATCAGAGCCGATCTGAAGCTGATCGTAATGTCAGCAACGCTTTCGAGTATCCCATTGGTTCAATATCTTGATGGTGCTGAAGTCATTGTATCTGAAGGGCGGACATATCCGGTTTCAATTCAATACTACTCTGAAGTTGCCAGGGAAGATCCCTGGGTTGCTGCTGTGGAGGCGGTTCGGTATCTGATAAGGCAGGGCATTCCGGGCGATCTGCTCATATTCATGCCAGGCGTTTACGAAATTAAAAAAACGGTGCAACTGCTGCGTGAAAAAAATATCGGTGAACCCCTTGAGATACTGACCCTTTATGGAAATATGTCTTCAGAGATGCAACAGCTGGTTATGAAAGGAGCCGCAAAAAGAAAAGTAATCGTATCGACCAATATTGCAGAAACCTCGCTCACAATTCCCGGGGTAAGATATGTAATCGACAGCGGACTTGCCAGAGTCAACCGATACGATTATGGAAGAGGTTTTAACACTTTATATGTGGAAAAAATCAGTATCGATTCTGCAGATCAACGCGCTGGTCGGGCAGGCAGAGAAGCTCCAGGTACCTGCATAAGGCTCTGGAGTTTGGCTGATCAGCGGGTGAGAGCCCAAAATACTCAGCCTGAGATTGTTCGGGTCGATCTTTCTGAGGCAATTCTACAATTGAAGTTGTTGGGATATAAAGATATCGGGAAATTCTGCTGGTTTGAAGCACCAGAGACCAAATCAATAAAAACAGCCATGGAATTTCTTCAAAACATTGGTGCATTGACTCAGGATGAAAATCTTACTGCTGATGGTAAACTGATAGCCGAACTACCGATGCACCCAAGGCTTGCCAGACTCTTACTGGAAGCTCACAAGAGAGGAATTTTGGAACAGGGCGCTTTGGCTGCTGCTGTCTTGACCGAACGTCCTTTGCTCTCTGGGCCTGCTGAATTTCCTCAGGAGTTTATTAAACAGAGTGCTGGTTCGGATTTCGAATTAATAAGGTTAATCATTGACAGGATTATAAAAAGCAACTTTGACAAAGACATCTGCATGAAATTAAATGTTAATCTTTCTTCTTTGCATCAAATCCTTAGAACACAGGCTTATTTTCTGCAGGTATGCAGAAAACGGGGTTTGAACACCAGCGATGAATCCAAAGATCCGCTTCTTTTATCTCAGTCGATTTTAATAGCTTATAGTGACAGGTTGGCAAGGAGGCGTGATCGTGGAACTTTTCAGTGTGATCTTGCTTCCGGCAGACGTGGTGAACTTGATAAAGGAAGTATGGCCAGGAATGCAGAATTCCTTGTAGCTACTACCATTAATGAATTGAAATCAAAACAGCAGACTACTCCCAGAACCATGCTTTCGTTGGCTTGTGCAATAGATAAACAATGGCTTACTGATTATTTTGCTGAGAAGACCAGATCATCTGAAGAGCTTGTATGGAATAGTGTTCGCAGGGCTGTAGAATCAATTAAGCGCTCGGTCTGCTGTGGCATCGTGATTGAAGAATCTGTTGATGTGAACCCGGATCTTGAGAAGGCCGGTGATCTTCTTGCACGAATCATAATCGATAAAAAGATGCCGTTAAATGGTTGGAATTCTGAAGCTGTAGAATATATAAACCGGCTGCAGTGGCTGGCAGAGACTTTTCCGGAAAAGGGACTGCCTGTCTTCGGTGATGATGAGAAGGCACTGGTCGTGTACGAGCTTTGTAAAGGTCAATGCAGGTACGATGCTGTGAAGGATAAACCGGTAATTGGTATTATCAGAGGATTGCTTTCTTATGATCAACAAAGAATGGTCGAATCTCTGGCTCCATCGCATATCTTAAATCCGGCGGGGAAAAAATTGCCTGTTTTTTATAAGGCTGGTAAGGTACCGGTTATCAGAGCCCGTATCCAGGAATTATTTGATATAAAGACTACTCCCAAAATAGCTGATAAACGAGTGACTGTAATTCTGGAAATATTGGCTCCAAACATGCGTCCGGTACAGATAACTGATGATCTGGAGGGCTTCTGGAAAACTCACTATCCTGATCTGAAAAAAAAACTCTCGCGCAGATATCCCAAGCATCAGTGGCGTTGACAATATTCCATTAATCTGCCTTTCAAAGAAATGAATTTGCAGACTCGAGCAACTGGCCCTGACAGGCTGATTTCATTGTTTTTCATTCATAATTGACCTTGGTCTCTCATTCTTTTATAGTTAAAATTATCTCCAGTTTTTCAGCGGAAAACAGGTGCTTATAATTTAACAACAGGAAAAATGCCTGGTGTACATTTAATATTCGTTTGATACAATATTGTGCCTGATTTTAAAGGGTTGTCGTGATATCAGATAATAAAAAGAAAAAAAGATTCTTTTTTCTTTATTATTGTGTTCACGATAACTATTTTATCAAGGCCAAATTCTTCAGTACATGGAAAAAAGTTACCATGCCTCCTCTTAATAACGATCGATTTCTGAAGAGAGCTGAAAGCTTCTCGATTTACAAGTTTGCCAGTCTTGATTCTACTAATCTTTTCTTAAAAACACATATAACCGGCTATCCAGATTACGCTGTAATCGTTGCTGAGAACCAGCATGGGGGAAGGGGACGTTTTGACAGAAAATGGCAGACTGTAGCGGGTAGAAGTTTAGCTTTTTCAGTTAAACTGCCTTTGGAAAAAATTCCTCAGAAATACTGGAGTAACATAACGCAGGTGATGGCGTTATCTGTTTCATCTATGATAGAAGAGATCGGATTGACACCACAGATTCGTTGGCCAAATGATGTACTTGTGGGTGGTGTAAAAATATGTGGTATTCTGGCAGAAACTCTATCAATGGAAGCAGGATCGTGGTTAATTCTTGGTGTCGGACTCAATGTCAATGAAGAAAAAAGACACTTTACCGGTTTAGACAGAGAAGCGACATCTCTTCATATCCAAACAGGTAATACATTCAATATTGATGATATTTTAAAGAAATTGCTTTTGATTTTTAGAGAGCATTACGAAAGGTTTCGGGAAGTCGGGTTCAGTGGGTTGGTTGGGATGATTTCCGAGAGACTTTACAAACCTGAGGGACTGGTGCAGGTTATTCAGGGAAATGAAACATTTATGGGAAAGATTTCCGGAATAACAGAACAGGGCACGATCCTTATTGAGACTCCAGAGAAATTAGTAGAAGTAGTTTCGGGAGAAATTACTTCTCACATTGATTAATGATTAATCAGATCTGGGGTATTCTTTTCAAAACCAGTCGCCTTATTGTGCTCTCGATCAAGGTGTCATGGCTTTGAGAACCGTATTGAACTAACATATAACCACAGGAGCTTATTTATGCTTACACAAGGATTTGTTCTGATGGTTATCGGGATGTCTGTAGTATTTGTTTTCCTGATTCTATTGATTGGGGCAATGAATATTATGGCTGCTCTGATGAAACCACTGGCGAAACTGATTCCTGAACCGGAAGAGAAGCAGGTTGTTAAAGTGAAAAAAGCAGCAGCCGGAGATGGTCTTGAAGAGATCGCGGTCGCTATTGCAGCAGTAAATTCTTTCACTAAATAGATTTTTTAATTACAGGAAGGCATACAAATGGGTAAAAAACAGGTAAAAGTGATGCTGACCGCCTTTCGTGACGGTTTCCAGTCTGTATTTGGCGCTCGTGTACTAACCAAAGATTATATGCCGGCAGTGGAAGCTGCTAAAGAGGCTGGTATCAGACATTTTGAGGCTGGTGGCGGGGCCATGTTTCAAAGTCTTTATTTTTATTGTAATGAAGATGCTTTTGCAGCCATGGATCAGTTCAGAAAAACTGCCGGTCCGGATGCAAACCTTCAGACTCTTGCCCGTGGCATTAATATAGTTGGTTTGGATTCTCAATCAAGGGACATCATTAATCTGCATGCGAAAGTCTTTAAAAAGCATGGTATCACCACAATACGAAATTTCGATGCTCTTAATGATGTGAACAATCTGATCTACTCGGGAAAATGTATCGTCGATGCCGGTTTGCAACATGAAGTAGTCGTTACCATGATGGCGCTTCCTCCGGGGATGACAGGAGCACATACTCCCGAATTTTATGCAGATATCCTTAAGCAGATTCTGGACTCCGGTATTCAGTACAATTCAGTCTGTTTCAAGGATGCATCAGGGACTTCTACTCCGGCAACGGTTTATGAGACCATGAAAAAAGCAAGAGCAATGCTTCCTGCCGGTACTAAAATCGTGTTCCATTCTCATGATACAGCAGGAACCTGTGTCGCTCAATACAGAGCTGCTTTGGATGGTGGTGCCGATCAGCTTGATCTCTCAATGGCTCCGGTTTCCGGTGGAACATGCCAGCCAGATGTCATCTCTATGTGGCATGCATTACGTGGTACCGAGTATGACCTGGGAATAGATATCGATAAAATGCTTTTGGCTGAAGAGGTATTCAAAGATTGTATGGATAAGTACTTTCTTCCTCCTGAGGCAAAAGCAGTCGAACCAATGATTCCCTTCTCTCCAATGCCTGGTGGTGCTTTGACTGCCAACACTCAGATGCTGCGGGATAATAATCAGATGGACAGGTATCCTGAAATCATCAAGAATATGAAAGAAGTGGTCAGCAAAGGTGGTTTTGGAACTTCGGTTACGCCGGTTTCGCAGTTCTATTTCCAGCAGGCCTTTAATAATACCATGTTTGGACCCTGGAAAAAAATCGCAGAGGGTTATGGTAAAATGGTGTTAGGCTATTTTGGAAAAACTCCGGTAGCTCCAGATCCTGAAGTGGTTAAGATCTCTGCTGAGCAGCTCAAACTGGAACCTACCACTGAAGATCCTTTGGATATCAACGATCGCAACAGCTCAAAAGGTATCGAAGCTGCCAAAAAGATGCTTCAGGAAGCAGGAATTACTGATATGAGTGATGAAAATATTTTCATCGCAGCAACCTGCAAGGAGAAGGGGATTCTCTTCCTCAAAGGGCAGGCAAAAGTTAATATCCGTCTTAAAGAAAAGGAAGTTTCGGAGCCATCGACCACTGCGAAGGCTGCATCAAATGGATATACCGTCACGGTTAATGACAAGAAATACTCTGTGGTAATAAGCGGAAAGACTGCTACAGTCAATGGTAAGACCTACAATATCGATGTTAAGGAAGGTGCTGAAAGCGCTGCAGCAAAACCGGCTTCTGGTGCTCAAAGCATAGTAGTAAAAGCACCACTTCCAGGGCTTGTTTTAAGGATAAATGTAAGTGTAGGCGATGAAGTTTCAAATGGTCAGGAACTGCTGGTTCTGGAAGCCATGAAGATGGAAACTCCAATCAATTCACCAGGTTCCGGAAAAGTAACTTCCATTGAGGTCAGCCAGGGTGACCAGATAAGTGCTGGTCAGGTTCTACTGGGTATCAATTAATTGAAAGAAGGAACGTGATACGATGAATCTATCAAACGCAGTAAACAATCTGCTGGCTTCAACCGGAATTGCAAACTTTCAGGTTGGCCAGGCAATCATGATCTGTGTGGGCTTGGTGCTTCTTTTTCTGGCTATAAAGAAAGGTTTCGAACCACTTTTATTGATTCCCATCGGTTTTGGTGGCATTCTGGCCAATATTCCTGTAGCCGGGATCGCGGGGCCTAACGGATTTCTGGGGTTGATCTACAAGGTAGGAATCAACTCCGGTGTATTTCCGCTGATAATTTTTATTGGCGTGGGTGCAATGACCGATTTTGGTCCATTGATAGCCAATCCCAAAACGGCATTGCTCGGTGGTGCTGCTCAGTTGGGAATTTTTGGCACACTCTTAGGGGCTTTGGCGTTAAGTGAATATATTCCAGGTATTAATTTCAGCATAAGGGA
The DNA here is from genome assembly GCA_964411655.1 of uncultured Fibrobacter sp. Classification (GTDB taxonomy): domain Bacteria; phylum Fibrobacterota; class Chitinivibrionia; order Chitinivibrionales; family Chitinispirillaceae; genus JAAYPC01. The sequence goes on along the minus strand of CAYPMS010000009.1, from coordinate 19,751 downwards.
TGCAGCATCTATTGGGATAATCGGTGGGGCTGATGGGCCTACGGCCATCTTCCTTTCTTCCAGACTCAGTCCGCAGCTTCTGGGGGCAATAGCTGTTGCAGCATATTCGTACATGGCATTGGTACCGATTATTCAGCCACCAATAATGAAACTGCTGACAACCGAAAAAGAAAAGAAAATCGAAATGGTTCAGCTTCGTCATGTATCCAAAAGGGAGAAAATCTTCTTTCCTCTTCTGGTGCTTCTTCTTTGCGCACTGCTTTTACCAGATGCAACTCCACTGATTGGAGCTCTGTGTTTTGGAAATCTGCTTAAAGAGACCGGAGTGGTTGAGCGCTTGTCTAAAACAGCAGCAAATGAACTCATAAATATAACTACAATATTTCTGGGACTCACTGTAGGCAGCAAGCTTTCTGCAAATCAATTCCTCAGAAGCGAGACTCTGGGAATATTAGTTCTTGGACTGATTGCATTTAGTATCGGAACCGCGGGTGGTGTATTGCTTGGCAAATTAATGAACAAGTTTTCAAAGACACCAATAAATCCGCTAATTGGTGCAGCAGGAGTTTCTGCAGTACCAATGGCCGCACGAGTGGTCAATAAGGTAGGTCAGGAATACAATCCTCACAATTACCTTCTGATGCATGCTATGGGACCTAATGTGTCTGGAGTTATCGGTTCTGCGGTTGCTGCCGGTGTTCTGCTTGCTTTACTTCAGTAGTTTTTGTAGAGTCTGGGGGCTTTCCTCAGGCTCTGCATTCTTATCTGCCTGTCGTTGTTATGAATTTTTATATCACTATTTAGCTGTACTCAATCATCTGTTACTGTTTTTCGACAAAATATTCAGACTACGCAAGCGCCGATAAAGCGTTGATTCGCTAATATTTAAAATTCTTGCTGCTTCCGCCCTGTTTCCTGCTGTTTGCTCAAGAATTGAACGGATATGTTCGGTTTCGATCTGTTGAAGCGATTTCTGTTCATTGGATGATGAAAAACTGACAGTATGGTCTCTTATGGCTACAGGCAACGATTCTGGGGTGATATAACCATCGGTACTGAGAATTGCGGCATGTTCCATTGCATTCTCTAACTCACGCACATTTCCAGGCCATTGATAACCAAGTAGAAGATCTACCGTATCAGTCGACAAACGAAGAGAGCTGATTTGCAGTTTATGCTGTAATTTTTCCAGAAAATGACGAGCTAGAGGAAGGATATCATCGGGTCTTTCCCGCAGTGGCGGTATGGTCATCTGAAGCACCCGCAACCTGTAGAGCAGGTCTTTTCGGAATCGCCCCTCTCTTACCAGCATGTCCAGATCCAGATTCGTGGCAGATATTATTCGTACATCAATCAACTGAGGCTGAGTTTCTCCAACTGGTTTAATCTCCTTTGATTGCAGAAATCTTAATAGTTTTACCTGGGTAGCCAGAGAGATATCTCCAATCTCATCCAGAAAAATCGTACCATGCTGAGCGGCTTCAAATAACCCTATCTCTTTATTACGGGCTCCGGTAAAGGCCCCTGCCTTATGTCCGAAAAGCTCATTTTCCAGCAATGATTCGGGCAGAGCAGAACAGTTTACTGCCAGAAAAGGAAATTTGTTGCGGTTAGATAGCTCATGAATTCGGCGTGCCAGCACTTCTTTTCCTACCCCGGTTTCTCCGGTTATCAGTATGGTAGTATCAAAAGATGCAACCCGGTATGCCAGATCTAAAACATTGCGATAGGCTCTGCTGCGGGTTTCAATCCCAATCGAATCAGAAGAATTTTGAACTGATTTAAGTTGCTTATGTTTTTTGGCAAGCTCTCGTTGTTGTTCACGAATTTTAGAGGTTAATTGCCGGACTCTTTTTTGAATATCTTCAGCAAAAAAGAAGGGAAGTTCCTGTTTAATGGCATTTCCCCAACTGCAGAGATTTTTTCCGGTGAAAGAGCATTTTGATGCCCTGGTTCCCTGACATTGTGATTCAGAAAAGTAGATTTCCTGGTTTAGGCAGTAGGAAGTATACCCACTTAAATAACCAGTTATCACCCAGCAGACAGGACTGGATGAAAAGCCGAATTCATTATGATGCTGCTCTACCTCTACAGAGTCAGTGCATTGAATTTCTATTTCTATTATCTTTTCTTCTAATACCAGTTTAGTGACTTCCGCTTTTGCCATGCCCATGATTTCGATTAACTCTGCGGCAGCCATGATCCATTCATTTTTAGTTTTCCAATTAAAGAGTCTCTGCATGCCTGCCGAATCTGCCTGCCCCCAGAAGAGGCCTTTTCTGGTCAGAATTCTTCTGGCCATTTTTAAGCCGATTGATTCGATAAGATCTTTGCGGAACTGACCAAGAGATGACAGGTCGTGGATGAGTAATCTTCTGCCTTGAATCCCAACAAAACCAGGCGAAAACTGGATTAATTCTGCGATGTTTAAGCTGGACGTTTTCATTGCAATACTGTCAAAAAGACAGTCAGATCCTTTCAATATGACTGGAAAAATTAAAATATAGTTAAGAAAAGCTTCTTTTTCCAAACCTGTGCGGCATATTTCTTTTGGCACATAAAATGCATAAAAAGGCCATCGAAAAAATGACATCATAATAAGCGGTAATTTCTGAAAGCAATCTAAATCTATTTTAACAATCATTTTTCCAAGGAATTTGTATGTCAAAATCTTTACAGGATTTCACAACCAGTCAGATACATCTGGCTTACACTGCAATTAATAGTATCAATTCTGATGATGAATTGTCAGCCACTCTGCAGCTGCAAGGCTTTTCAAGGTCAATGATTGATCAGGGGGAAGCTGTTTACAATGCAGCCACAGAGGCAATAAGCAGTGAAATTATAGCAAAAGAGGAATTGGATGCAAATGTGAAAAAATCAGATGAACTGCAGATGGAAATTCGAAAATTATATGCACATTTTGCGGCTACTGCTTCAGAATGCTTTGGTAGAGATGCACTGGAGATGTTAGGGCTTCGCAGTGGAAAGCCTCGTTCAAATAAAGCATATTGTGAATTATTAAAATCATCTGTCGTCAAATTAAACCGATGCCCTGAACTCAGTAAGCGTATACAGGCGAAAGGTTTTGATATGGATTGTATCAGACATGCGTCTGAACTTACAGCCACTTATGAGACTATAGTCGAACAACAGGTTAAGTTGGAGAAAAATCTGGAAAACGCTGTCAAAAAACGTAACACTGCCATGTTTACACTTCGTAACTGGCTGTCATCATTTGCAGAAGCAGTTATAATTGCTTCAGAAAGCAGACCTTACATATTAAAGCAACTTGGGATGGAGAAAAGAGATCTTTGCGAAGCTGCTCATATTGATATCAGAAAAGTAGCCAGGGAGCTAAAGGTTCATTAATTGTAAGTAATAAATCGGCTCCATAGAGGAGCCATCCATTGTAAAGGACTTCTGGAGTGGCCACTTTACCATCTGCCAATCCCAGAGGTGCTTATGAGTTTATTACTACTGACAGGCCTCCACCCGATCTTTCAGGGATTGAGCTCATATCCCTGACTCCGGTAGGTTAGGGATAATACTATGCTTTGGAGAGTTGCAAAATTATGAAATCCTGCGGGGAACAGGAGCCGATCTTACAATTAATAAATATATCATAAAAAGAGGAAGTCAAATATTTCAGAAGACCTGGAAAAAGAGCTGGGCAGGTATAAAAGTGATTCTGTCAATGGCTAAAGAAAGCACTTGGGATTCCTTATATAACATACTCTATCCGACTTGTCTTTTGATCATTTTTAGCGCAGTAGCAAAAAAACTCTCATTCATCCTTAAAAAGATCCGGGTTTTCCCTATCCTCCCATAAAAACTTCGCCCGGTCTGCCCACTTTTCTATGGCCACTGTGTTAAGTTTGGGATTCTCTTTCATCTCTGCAGTACGGGCGTTTAACAGATTTGAAAAAACGGTCAGAAAGGAATTTGCTTTCTTAAAATCAGAAAGTTTAATGTTAAGGGCGATTATAGTGTAAATTACCTGCATCTCAATATCTTCTGATGGACAGTTAGATGTTCTGAAAGCTTCTTCGAAGTATTCAAGAGCCTCTTTGAGTTGATCGTGGTTTTCTTTTCCGGAATCTTTTAATATTTTGGCTATCTTTAAAGTATATGCACCAAGCTTATAGAGCGCATAAGGCTGCTCATACCAGGCTTCCGCTTTCGCTCTGGCCATGGCAAGTTTGTAACTGTCGATTGCAGCCTCAACTGAGCGGGGACGTTTGAAATAGTTTTCATAATCGGTGATCGAACCTAAAAGTGCTTTCCGCTCACTGGTTTTCTCTTTCAGAACCATCAATATTGCATGGGCGATCTGACTTTTTATTTCGGCCTGACCTTGAAGACCACTGCGGGAGAAATCTTTTTTATCCGGTGATGCAAAAAGGCATTTGGGGCATACCGTAACTGCAATCATATTATAATCCACGGTCCTGAAACCACATGCCCCGTTATAGGTGGGTATAAGAAATTTATTTGTCAGAATCTGCTGGCTCTTGGCCCGTAATTCATTGCAGCTTATTGAATGGTAATTGCAAACCGGACATTTCACCTTAATCTCATAAACCGGATCCTGTCCCATTGTGCTGTCATCGTCTTTTTCGGTTGAAGTGTCAGGTTCCCGTTTTTCTTTTATGGCTTTAATGTGTTTAATATCAATAGTAGGACCGTACTGACGTATATAATCGTTTACCAGATTCTGATCATTAAGCAGTACCAGCAATCTTCGTTTAACCTCGTCGACATCGCTTGGCATGGTTGACCTTTCCAGAATAGCATTTGAAGAAGATGGTTTCAGGTTTAAGTAATATTATCCCATAAAGCATCTGTCCAGTCAAAGCAAAATTTGGGTTACCCCGGGGGGCAAGCTGTGAAAAAAATCACAAATATCAGTTTCTTTAATCTGTTTTTTTTCGGCAGATGAGATTTGTCTTGAACAAATACAAAAAAACAACTATATTATATTGTGAAAAAAATCACAGGAGTCCAGGGTGAACAATATACCTATCCCAGCTATCTCCAGGCTTTGTGCATTGTACCAGTTACTGGGACAGATACAACCACAAAACTATGTGTCTTCTGCAAAGTTAGGAAAACAGTTGGGAGTGCCCCCTCACAGTATCCGCAAAGATATCAGCTTTTTAGGTGCAACCGGAAATTCCGGTGCCGGTTACGATGTACACAAATTACGCAGTCTGATAGCCGACTCACTGGGATTAAATACAGTTCGCAGGGTCTGTGTAGTGGGGCTGGGTCGTATGGGATCTGCGATTCTTAATTATCCTCTGGGGGAGGAGTTCAACCTGGTGGCTGGTTTCGACTCAAGCATCAACCGGTTGGAAACCCTAAAGACTTCAGTGGAGCTTTTTCCGGCACATCAGATAAGTAATGTCGTTCGTTCTCTCAGGATTGATTTGGCGATTATTACCGTACCAGCAGAAAGTGCTCAGGAGGTAGCCGATCGTCTGGTTGAAGGGGGAGTGAAGGGAATAGTCAATTTTGCACCCGTACCTGTTAAGATTAAGGATAAGGGTGTTTTTGTAAAACAGATCGATATTGACGGTGAGTTACGCATACTTTCTGCGCGTATCAGCTTTTCCACCGCTTTATGAATACAATTTTTTCTTGAGAAGGAGAACCTACTATGGCAAGGGTTTATAATTTTTCTGCAGGTCCATCAATGCTTCCAGAACCAGTACTGCGTAAAGCGGCCCAGGAAATGCTGGATTATAACGGTTCCGGACAATCGGTTATGGAAATGAGTCACCGTTCGGCTGTTTACGAAAAGATTATCAGGGATGCCGAGGCTCTTTTACGGGAAATAATGCGGATTCCTGATAATTACAAGGTACTTTTTTTGCAGGGAGGCGCATCTTTGCAGTTTGCCATGGTGCCTATGAATCTGATGGGTCAAAAGAAAAAAGTAGATATTGTTAACACAGGGGTATGGTCTAAAAAGGCCATTACTGAAGCAAAGCGGTTTGGAACTGTAAGGGTTGTGGCTACATCTGAAGATAAAAATTTCTCTTATATTCCAACACTTGATAAAAGTATGTTCGATCCGGAAGCTGCGTATGTACACATTACCACAAATAACACCATTTTTGGTACTCGTTATCGTAGTATTCCTGATACTGGTGCGCTGCCTCTGGTTGCGGATATGTCTTCCAATATCCTCTCTGAGGAGTATGATGTCAGTAAGTTTGGAATCATCTACGCTGGTGCACAGAAAAATCTGGGACCTGCTGGAGTGGCTGTTGTCATTATAAGAGAAGATCTTGCCGGTAAACCCATCGAAAATACTCCTACGATGCTTGATTACAGCACTCATATAGAGAATGATTCTATGTTTAACACCCCGCCATGCTACAGTATTTACATATTAAAATTGGTGCTGGAATGGCTTAAAGAACAGGGCGGAGTGGCTTCCATGCAGAAAATCAATGAACGCAAGGCTGCCATACTTTATGAATTTCTGGACAATTCCAGGATGTTTAAAGCTACAGCGGAGCCGCAGTATCGTTCATTGATGAATGTCCCGTTTGTGGCTTCCAGTGAAGAGCTAAACAAGGAATTCATAAAAAAGGCCGACAGTGCAGGATTTGTCAATCTTAAGGGACACCGGCTGGTTGGAGGAATGCGGGCAAGCATCTATAATGCAATGCCAGAGGAAGGCGTTAAAGCTTTGGTGGAATTTATGAAAAAATTCGAAATGGAACATGCCTGAGAGGAGATTTCAGATGTATAAGATTCAGACCCTTAATAAAATAGCAAACGTCGGACTGGAACTGTTTCCAAGGGATGACTATGAAATTGCATCCGAGATAATTAATCCCGATGCTATTTTGCTCAGAAGTGCCAATATGCTGGAAATGGAGATTCCTGCATCGGTTAAGGCGGTTGCCAGAGCCGGTGCCGGGGTAAACAATATTCCGGTAAATAAGTGCTCTGAGCGTGGAATAGTGGTTTTCAACACTCCGGGTGCAAATGCAAATAGTGTTAAAGAACTGGTGATTGCAGGACTTCTGATGTCTTCCAGAAAGATTTTTCCAGGGCTGATGTGGGCAAAGTCTCTGGTTGGCAGAGGTGATGAGGTCCCTGATCTTATAGAGAAAGGAAAATCTGGTTTTACAGGACCGGAATTAAAAGGCAAAAGACTGGGAGTAGTCGGGCTTGGTGCGATTGGAGTGATGGTTGCCAATGATGCCGTAGGTCTGGGGATGCAGGTAAGCGGATACGATCCTTTCATCTCGATTGAAGCTGCATGGGGATTGTCCAGTAATGTAAAAAGAGCGCGTAGTCTGGAAAGTCTTATTGCTGCATCTGATTACATCACTTTGCATGTTCCTCTTACAGACAAGACCAAGGGCTTTATTAACCGTGAACGCTTAGGCATCATGAAAAAGGGTGCACGCCTGCTTAACTTTGCACGGGGTGGACTGGTTAACAATGAGCATCTCAAGGAAGCACTGGATCAGGGAATAGTATCGGTTTACGTTACCGATTTTCCTGATGAGGAACTTCTGAAAATGGAAAATGTGATAGCGTTTCCTCATCTGGGTGCTTCTACGCCTGAAGCAGAAGACAATTGCGCAATAATGGCGGTTAACCAACTGAGAAACTTTCTGGAGAAAGGCAACATAAAAAATTCGGTCAATTTCCCGGATTGTGAACTCGATTCAATGGCTCCGACCAGAATTGTCATTGCCAACAAAAATATTCCCAATATGGTTGGTCAATGCACTTCGATTCTTGCTTCCGAAAAGATAAATATCTTGGGACTGATCAACCATCACAAAGGGGATTACGCCTACAATATCATCGATATCGATGGAAAGGTAAGTCCTTCTATAGAGCAAAGCATTAAAAATATCGATGGAGTGATAATGGTAAGGGTTATCAATTTTACGGAAACTTCAGAATAATATCTGGAGAATTGGGGGGGAAATTTAGTAGCAGCGTAAAAACAAGTTCCCCTCTTTTCCTTTCGGAATAGCACTGAACCCCAGAGATGTCTCTTTTCTGTGTTGGAATTGCAACTCTGGGCATTGTTTATTGACTTTTAAAAGCACGGAGCAGCTTTCCAGTTGTTGGCACTCCAGAGTTGTTTTTCATCATATCGGACATTTAACTCTGGGGAGAAGGGGGCAAAGAAGATCCCTGTTCTGAAACGTTAATTTCATATATTGTAACAGGATTAAGCAAAATGATTCTCTCAATTCAGTCTCATGTGGCTTTTGGACATGTAGGTAATCGTTCGGCAGTTTTCCCTCTTGAGCTTATCGGGCAGGAAGTCGTGGTTATAAACACTGTTCAATTTTCAAATCATACCGGATACGGGGAATGGACAGGAGAGGTTTTTTCTGCACAGCACATAAGAAATATTCTTCAGGGAATTGAGAAACGTGGTGGGCTTTTATGTGATGCTGTGTTGAGTGGTTATATGGGAACTACCGAGGTAGGTATGGCGATTGCCGAAGCAGTCGATCGGGTCAAGGCTGCCCGTCCGGGGGCACTTTACTGCCTGGATCCGGTGATGGGTGATTATGGCCGCGGATTCTTTGTGCATCCGTCGATACCGGATTTTATCAGAAAAGAAGTACTGAAAAGAGCAGATATTGTTACACCAAATCAGTTTGAGGCGGAATATCTTGCAGACATGAAGATATCAGAGATTGCCCAGGCGCGTGAGGTATGTAGCAGAATCAGGGAGCAGGGACCTCAGATCGTGCTTATAACCAGCTTTCAGTATAATAATGATGACAGCAGGATCTCTATGTATCTCTCTGACAAGGGAGAAGACTGGATTATCACTACACCCCGATTAGCCATGAAACCTGATCCTAATGGGGCGGGTGATCTTGTTTCTGCACTTTTTCTTGGGAGATATCTTCAGTCTGGTAATGCATCTGAATCACTTGGAAAGATGGCCAATTCGGTCTATACTGTTTTTGAAAAGACTTATAATGCAGCAAGGCGGGAGCTTTGCCTGGTGGATTCCAGGTTTGAGATAATGAACCCTCCTGCTACGTTTGAAGTTGTGAGGGTGTGATAGTAAAGAAGGCTCTGCCCGGAAGTTCTCTTTTTCTACCGACTTTTTTTCGGGTATGATAGATCAATTATTGAATCCACTGGTAAGGCATGCGCCCTTTATTGGTTGCAGCTAGCCCTACAGATTGACATCAGAATGCTAACGAATGTGCCCTCGAATTAAAATCCACCCCAGAGACTGATCCGGCAGCTTTTTCAGAGTTAATAATATTCTCTTTTCTGGATAGAGTACATCTGGGCTGACTCAAAGATATTATCTGGTTATTATTGCACCTTACCAATAAAAATTACCTTTTGATCAGAAAGTAATCTGATAACATGAATTCCAAATGCTGAGTTTCTTCTGGATATGGTAAAAGAGGATTTCCCTTCTGTGATTGTGCCAATATCGATTGTATGAATCAATTGACCGCGAATGTTCACCACTTCTGCTTTGACATTGTCGTATGACCGGGAAGCCTGAATTGTAAACAGGTTTCGTTTGCTGTTAAATGTAACAGTTAATGGCTTATCACTTTTCACGGTGGTACCAGGGGAAATGTCACGTGCCGGGGTTGCCGGTCCACCGGTCATGTCGTTTGTATATTTGATTATACGGGGATTTCCTGCATTGCCATCAGAAAAAATCAGACATGAAATAGACTGTGGAGGGATTGTGTAGGAAAATGAAGAGCCGGAAAGAATATTTGTGAAAGCAAAATCGGCTGTATATGAAGACAATGTATCCCAGTTAATTGCAAACAAAGAAACATTGTTTTCATCATCCTTATAACCGTATATCCTTACAAACGAGTTGGCAATTTCGCTATGAATCATGTGTTTTTTTGAATATGTGGAAAAAAGCTGATATATGTAATAAACCGGGCGAGGCTTTTTGGATCCATCAATAAAACCAAGCGTCCACCCCTCTCTGATACTCCATGGCATGATTGAAAACAGTTTAGGCTGTGCACTGGAGATACCAGCAAAATCGGCAATCCACAGACCAGCATTAAATGTTCCCGGAGAAGCATTATATGTTGAATGCTCTGGGTCACCATCCCAACTGATATTAGTCTCTCCAATTATCAGCGGAATCTCCTTTCCACCAGCATTCTTATCAATATACGAACGCACATCTTCATAAAAATTCTTCATCGATGAAACATCACTGCGAACATTCCGATATGTACATTCTTCAGCACTGTTTGGATAATAGTGAAGTGAAACGATATCCACATATTCCTTGCACCGGGAAATAAAAGTTGGTATCCATGTATTGTATTTATGTGAAAGCTCCAGACCCACAATCTTCAAATCAGGATACTTCTCTTTAAGACGAGATGCTACGGCATTAAAATCGGTACAATAATTATCCAGCGTATAGCTGCTCAGGTACTCAACACCATAATCGGGATTAGTTGCCAGGTTATCCGGATACAGGTCAGGTTCGTTTCCTATAGACACATAGGTTAGTTCACCCAGCGTTTTAAAATAGGAAATCATATCCAGAGCCTTTTTTACCCGGTCTTCAGTATTGTCTGAACTCGCAAGTTGCAGTTGTAAAAGCGGTTCTGCCCCTACCTTCTGACAGTAAGTATAGAAATCCGCCAACACTTCTTCACTGACCCTGTCAGGATAATCCACATCCACCGATATTCCGCCCAGACGCAGCATGCCAAGATTCAAAGCAGCAACAGCAGATTCGGTTCCTGCAATACTGTTTCCCCAGGTTTTGCACCACATCCAGTAATTATGCCCAAAAAACTGATCAGGCAGGGTATTAATAATATTGTTACCATCGACAGAAATATTCAGCCGTTCCTGCTTTACCTTACCAGTCGCAGCAAAGACCATTGACAGGGCAACTGTTGATATCAGAATACTCATTTTCATTTAATATCTCATTTTAAATCAAATTGTAGCATACACTTCAGGGTACGCGTCATATACGCTAATATCCCGGGAACCCAAATTACCAGAGATATTTTGTTTCATTATAGCTGCATTGCCGAGCTGTATGTTGAAATATATGACGGACATTAATTTGTTGCTTCTGGAATAATTAAACTTATTAATCAAATTGTTATACTGTTTCTTTTGCCGGAATAATATCCGATAGGGGAGAGTGGGGTTTGAAGGCCCTGGTTATTAATTGTCGCTTTTTCAGTGCTTAATAAAATTTGATATAGGATAAAAAAAGTAATGTAGTCTAAAACGGGAGACAGATTTAAACTTAATGACCAAAAGAAACGTACATGCAAACCGAAGGGGCAAAATACAAAACAGCCCAGGCTGAAAGCCTGGGGCTGATAATAATATTATTTAACCACCCACTGACGTGTCTGCAATGTTACACCGTTCACCTTTGATTGTAACAAATAGGTTCCGGGAGCGATATTGTTTTTAAAAACAGGTGGCTGTGAAAGATCGGATGCGACTGAACTGATCTTTTGTCCGGTTAAAGAAATGAGTGTGTAAGTGCCATTGGCAGAAGTAAAACCAATGAAATTTCTTTGTTCACCTGGAAAATTGCTAAAAATCGGCTTAATTGAGGTCGGTATCTGTCCATCTACCTTTAGCCTTGCTGTTGTGACTCTACAGGAACCGGATCCGCTGCTGCTGCCGCTATATGATTCTACCTTGATTTTTACTTCATACAATTTACCCAGCTCAATTCCCATACTCTCCCACTTTCTAAAATGTTCTGAAATGGAGATCGAACCTGATGAGCGGGTGTTCTTCCGGATGCTGAAGACTTGTGGAAAGTCTGTTGAATTACCTTTTATGGATGGCTGGCCTTTCATTTGCCGTGTCAATACTTCATAATCTGATCCATCAACATTTATTGTACCTATCAGTTTATGCATATTTTTATCCTTTGATGGGTTCCATTCATGCCAGTCTTCCATCACATAATACTCAACCAAAGGATCAACTGTCCATCCGTATATGCCGAAATATGCAAGACCGCCTGATATTTGGCCTTTCTGGAACGCCACATCAGCAGAGAATTCTCCGATTTCATCGTGGGTTTGGGTTTCATCGTATTTAAGACCTACGCGGGCGACAAAATTTTGAATACCGCTCCATTCCACATCAAATTTGGCTTCATCGTTTGGAATTGTCATTTTTACAGTTCCGGGGTCCTGCTTCCACATTTCGTAGTGGTAACCGTTTGGCATCGGGCCGCTAGTGTTTTTATTATTGATCACAAGTGGAAAGTCATCCTGAGCACCAACTTGCATTGTGTTCAGAAAAACAAAGGCCAACGCCGCAATCGTTGTACATCTTAAATGTACTAAATGATAAAACGATCTCATGTTTCTCTCCTTTAAGGGTTAATAGTTCATCTGGTTATTAATGTTATAGTATAAGTTTTTATAGAATATCTATATGAGTTCATAAAATATCTGTTTGTGTTCATAAAATAACAGATTATTAACCCTAAATCATTCTTTTTGTTTGGTAACCATTAAGACAGGTGCAGCTGAATGGTTTTGACGACTCATAACCCTTTAATAAGAGGGAAAGCGCACCAGCATACTGCTTTTAACCTCAAAGTAAATATTGGATGATATTTGAGAAAGGATAAAAATCAGTACACATCAAACTGACATTGCCTTTTCACCGGGAAAATACCGATACTGAAGAGTGGTCAAAAACCAGAAGATATTATCAGAGAAGATTTTCAGCAATTTTTCTTTAATTGTTTAACTCTTTTTTTCTTATATTATTAGGTTATAAATTGAAAACGACTCAAATAAAGGAGTTTTTATGTTAAAAAAGATATCTGTTTGTTTGATCGGACTGGCTATTTTATCGGTTAATGCTCAAACGTATAACCTGCAAGGAGTAGTCTCCAATTCAAGCGGAGAACCAATCGCTGGTGCAATTGTATCGCTTGCGAAGTTAGGAATATCGGATATAACCGAGGCAGACGGTAAATTTGCTTTTATAGGTACTTCCACCAGAAAAGTACCTGCCTTTTTGCCTCAGACAAACAACATTTCATTAAAAAACAATGTATTACAATTTGATCTAAGCGCATCAACATCAATGAAAATCCAGGTTTTTAATTTAAATGGTAAGCTGCTTGGGCAGGAAATGAATATGAACGCAACTGCTGGAACTCATAGTTTCGATATCTCAAAATATTATCATTCGGCAAATGCCATTCTGGTAAAAGCTTCTATCGGCAGATCGGAAGTAACATTACGGTGTATACCGTTTAGTAATTGGGGGTATGCATTACATAGCGGCAATACCGAATCAGCTTTTTCCAACAGCCAACGTTTTACTGCAGTTGATGAAGCTATTGATACAATCAAGGATACAATCAAGGTTACCGCAACCGGATACAAACCCAAATCGGTTCCCATTACCTCGCTGGATGATCAACAGATAAATATCACCCTGAAAGCAAACAATGAAAAAGATGACCCGACTCCCAGTTGTGGTTGCGGAAAACCATTAGATAAAATCAGCAGATCCGGTACATACAATATTACAAGTGCTGGAAGGAACCGGTCATTTATTATCGATATTCCATCTAACTACAATAAAGATAAACCTTACCGTTTGATATTCGCCATGCACTGCATGGGCAGTAGCGCCCAGGGTACTGTAAGCGAAAATTATTATAACCTTAAAACGCAAGCAGAAAGAGCCGGAATACAATGTATTTTTGTTGCTCCACAGGGTAATTCAGATGGTACCTGGGGGTCATTTGGTGGTGATGGTGAATATGAGCACACCTTCTTTTCTGACATGCTGAAGCTTTTAAAGGAAAATCTGTGTATTGATACCTCGCGGATTTTCAGTTGTGGTTTCAGTTTCGGTGCAATGTTTACCTATTCCCTGTCTTTGTCATTTCAGAAAGACTTGCGAGCAGTAGCCACTTATGCTCCTGCCAATTACAATATCTGGCTACCAACCAACAAACATCTTCCTATTGCGTATTTGCAGATATCTGGCACCAGTGATCAAACCTGTCCATGGGTTAATAATGAAGGAGCTAAGCGAGGTGGAAAATTTTGTGTTTTGACTCATGCTGAAGACAATGGGTGTACTATCCCGGGAAACATTCCGACTCCCAACGGCGGCCAACGAGTTACCACTGAATTCGAGGGATGCAGAGATGGCTATCCGGTGAGAGTTATTGTTCATTCTGGTGGGCATGATTGGCAAATGACTGAACAGGGTACTAAATATGCACCGGTTGAGACTTGGGATTTCTTCATGAGATTTTAAGTTTGATCAAAGTGAATTCAACTGTATTATTTAGATCGCCCCGGCTGGGGCGATTCTTGTTTTGGGGCAAGCTGCGACTGACTTTTCAGATTGGCCCCTCCCCTATATTACTAAATGGCACACAGGCTTAATACATAGGTAACGAAGATTTTTCGAAATAACAGGCTTCCTGAGATGGCACACCAAAGGAGAGGGCCCGTTCGAAATGACATTGACATACTATATTACCTGGTAACCAATTTGCAGTAACTCTTCTCTAAATACCCCTTATTAAGGGGAGTTGGGATTACCCAGTGCTATTTGAGCTTGACCTGATTAATTTTGAGCTTACCTGAGTTCACGATATTATCATTGATTTTTTTGGGGATTTCGGCGCAGATACCATCATTTATCTTCCCGTTCAGAACGAACACCCCGTTTGAATCGAAGGGTGAAGATTGGCTGTTGATACAATCCACGATATTAACATTTGCAAACCATCTGGAGGCATCGAGTACCACCTTCATTTCTGTGCTGTCGCTTCCGCTTACATAAACGCCTTTATCGTTTTCATATTTGACATTGACGTTAAGTGAAAGATCAAATTTAAATTCGCGCAATTCGCCAAGATAACTGAAAGTACCTCCAATGAATATGGAATTTTTGTTTGGTTTATTTTCGATAACCAGTCTTACTGCGGTATAGTTGGCTTCAGGGAGCATTACTGTGCCAAAAACAGAATCCGGAATCCCGGTGAGCGCATTAAATGTGAAAGGCCCTTCAAGAACTATGCTTGATGGATCTTTACGTAGTGGAGGGAGAACATTAATAGTATTAATCCTCTGCCCATCTTCGGGACTGAAAATGAAATGGATTCTTCTGATAATAACACTGAAAGAATCTACGCTATAAAAATTGTGCGAGCTGTCAGGTATTATGATATCTTTGATTTTTGCTGATTTCAGTAACTGATTTGCTGCAACTGTATCACTTGCAACAATCGTAAAGGTTGTCTTGCCAGGATTTCCCGTTCCGGCACCACCTGCAATATCTGATCCGGAGCAATGGATCAGCTGTGACAGTGTATATAAACTGAAAATAATTAAAATTGTATTAATTGTTTTTTTCATCCGAATCACAATCCTTTGACATAGGAAACATTTGGATATTCACCTGTATCACCTTTTCGACCTCGGAAGATTCATTTGCAAAAGCAAGCAGATCACTCCAGAAAGTTTCAACACGATTCTTAAGTTCACCGATTTTTGATTTTGGTATTCCAAGGGTTATTGCCCTGACATCACGCTGATCGGCTTTAAAACGGGAAAGCGATTCCCTGCCAAGCTTAATGGTATCCAAATGATAATTCATTGCAGCAACAGAGAGAACTTCTGAAGGTGTCGATATTGTCCGGTTGGTTTGCTTCCATTTTATTCCGTTTTCATCTGGGATAATCAGGCCAAGTGATTGAAGAAGAGTAATGCCTTTCTTTACCTGAGAAAGTGTGATCTGGGGTATTATTCTATCTGCAATCCATTGAGGATCACCATTATAACCGGAACAGGTTATAAGCTCCCGTATAACCGGAATATACCAGTGTGATACAAAGTCATATTGTTCTTTTTGAAACTCGACAGCATTGTGCTGACCACGGATCTGAAGAATCCTGCGAAAAAACTTGTCTTTTTCTTCATGTGTTTTTGCGTGATCAAAAGCCACTATTGTTTCGAGATATTCCTCTTCTTTAGGAGTAAGTTTCAGGGCTTTGGCAAGCGTGGTAAGCGAGTGCGTACTAATATTTAGTTTACGATCCCTGATATGTTGGAAAAAATTTGGTGATGTTGACCCAGCCATTCGCGCAAAAGACCGGAATGAAAAAGATGGATCTGCTGCTTTCAATTCATCATACAGAGCACAGAAATATTGCCTGTAATCGATATAGAGATAAATAGAGACCATATTTATTTGTCCATCAACCTTTCCAGACCTCGTGATTAAAATGATCCCTCTTATAATATACTAAGATTCTGAAATTTTTCCAATTTAGGAATAGGCCAAAAAAATTTATACAGTCCTGAATATATAATACCTTAAAAAACAATAAGATACGAAAGATTAAAGGGTCTGATTAAATAAAGAAGTGTATTTTTTTTATACATAACATAAAGTATGTGCTATATTATCAGTGTTGATCAAAGGTATAAATACTTCTAACCACTCATAATCCTGAAGCGATATTATGCACAAACCATTATTGAAATTTTGGGCTTTATATCCTGTTTTGTTTTATCTGTGTACAGAAGCCTCTGAAATCTGTGAACTATCTATTAATACTTGTCCCGAAAACTTTTCTGATCAAACAATTGAAATTCCCACAAATGTTACTGCAATTAATCCCAAGGTCCATGTATGTGATGCAGGATATGTTTTTGAAGAAGTCTACTCATCAAGCGAACCTCCTTCTATCATGTTTGTTATCGATCATTCATATAGCATGCTTGGGCTTGGAAATACTTATCCCGGAAACGATGCATATGGCATGCGTTTTAAAGTTACACAGGATTTAATCGATACAGTTTGTTCAAAATTTCCAGGTGCAGAAGTCGGTGTTGTGATATTCAGAGAGGTTCTTTATCTGGATCACAGAAACAATGCTCTTTTTGAACGACTTGAGGGAATGGGGGAGCAGTCATTCCTGCCACTGCTTCAACTGGATAAGAAGGTCAATGAGAACCAGACCGGTATTGAAGTCATTAAAGAGCTACTGCAAACCGATACCAGCATTCGGTATAATGAAAAATACATGCTCAATGTGGAATGCTCCGATCTGATTTACAAGCCACTGTTCTCAACTATCGGCAATACAAATATCAACAATGCATTTGATGCAGCACTGCAGGCAATGAGAACTGCAAAAAACCCTAAGGAAAGGCAGTTTATAATTTTCCTTTCAGATGGTGAACCACATCCATTAAACGATAATTCCCAACATGGAAACAAAGATCCTTTTTTCTTTCAGAAAGGAACCAATACACCTGCAACGTTTACAATATATCTGAGTAATACAGAAACCACACCTCCCCAGAGTCTTGAACTCATGACAAAAAACATTCAGACCAATAACTATTCCGAAACAAACAAATACAGTGCGATATGGACCCTGAAAAGCGATTATAATTCACTGATGTCGTTGTTTACAGGCCGTATTCTTGGCACAATTCTGACGGTAATTTCCGGTACTCCTGCCTCTATCACCATTAATAACCAGACATCATTATCCTACAGCGATAACAGCTTTGAATTCGAAAAACCAATTCCCCTGCCAGACCCGCTTACTCATCTTCAGTTTACTATAAAGTATCACTTGATTAATCAGGTAAGCCAAGAACAGAAAGATACATTTACAATATCGAATATCACCGTAATCAAAAAAGAGAATGCAGAGCTTGCTGATGGATTGTCACTGATATGTACAGATGAGGCACATCTTGAATTTTATTATGAAGGCAAAAAGATTTCTGCAGCTACTGATGATATGAAAGAGATCGAAATAAGACTTTATGGAGTATCAGACGAGATAATTGCCCCGGTAAAAATTACAATAACCAATGGTTATCAAATTGAATTAGATAAATTGACATTGAATGCAGAACAAAAGAATGGTTACTGGTCACAGAAGTTCCAGCGAACGGTTTATGACAAGGCTTTGGTCGACCAGATTCTTCAGCATCGTGCAATTGACAGTATCATTGCTACATATAAGACCAGACCGGGAAGCAGGGATAGTTTACGCGTTGCTATTCCGTTCAGCATGTCTTCACAAAATAACTCTACCGATTATACGATTGTTACAGTCAACAATCCTTACAGTGAACACAGCAGAACACCCGATATTGTCCGTGCTGAATTAACTAAAGCCGGACTGGATGAGAACTTTAAGACTAACAGCATGGTTATTTCTGTTGTACCTTTAACTTCTGCTTCGGTTTCTTCCGGACAGCAATTAAGTGGTACGGTAACAATTTTCGATGTCGCAAAGAACTTAATCATTTCAAACGCCAGGATGTTTCCAGTTTCAGGCCGTTTGTTTTACCTCTGGGACGGGCGTGATTCAAAGGGAAACCGGGTTGCCAGTGGGACTTATACAGCTGTTTTGAAATATAACGATTCACAGGGGAAAAAGTATACCGGAACTGTCCGTGTTGGCGTTAAAAGATAAAAAGGATCTTCTTGAACATCAGTTCTGCAAAAAGCAATGGGTATCTGTATTATGTTTTTTAAAGATATAACAATAAGGAAATGCAGCCATTTTACTCGTGCTTTAATTCCTCTGATATTTCTTTTATTTCAGATGACAGCAGAGGCAAGTGGACTTGCAGGTGAATATCTTCTTTCGGATCAATGGAGGGGGATGTTACGTTCCTATTCTCCTATAACCAATGCTGCATTGCTTACCGATTTCAATTATCTTTCTGTTAAAGGTGCCTATTCGATTGGCACAGATGCTCCATCGCGCTTATGGGAAAACGAAATTTTGATTCCAGTCGGATTATACCACTCTGTTGCTTTAAGCATAGCTGCAGAGAATGGATATCCGGTTCAAAATTTTTCTGATGAATTCTTAACAGATCCATTAAATGCAAAAATCGGAGATTCTCAGCATAACGATAATTACTGCATTTTTTTGTCTTGGGCATCGAACCCGGTTGGACGCTTTAGCTATGGTATTAATCTGAAATACTTGTATTTGAGTAATTTTGGATCTCCGGACAAAGATTTCTCCTTTGACCTTGGATGTACTTATCGAATTACCAATCATCCTGTTTTTGGATATCACCGGACCGGTATCTCTTTAATCAACTGCTATCCGGCAGAAGCAGGTTCCATATCGCAGATAAGATATTCCCCAGCGCTTTCATTTCTGTATATAATCGGTCTCTTTAACAGCAAATTTGATCTTCAGGCAAAAATTGATTTTCATGATATATTTAGTTCCAATGTAATTGAAAACCATCAACAACCGCAGTCATCTTCTTATTTGCAGTTTGCCCTTAACACATTCCCGTTTATTTGTTTATCCGGTGGGTTTCAATTGAGCAACTTTGAGAAGATTACAAACTGGAGTTTGGGGATTAAGGTCAATGCGCCACAGGTAAATAATGGAAGGGATCTGGCAGTTGCATACCAGATCACAAATTACACATCGAATTCACTGCATGCAAATCATTCTCTGTTTTACATAATTGAATTTGGAAGACATCGTGAAGAGATTTTCGCCAGGCGGCTTGCCTTGAATGCCAATATAAACGCAACAGATTTATACAACAAAGCGATGCGGGCATTTTATAGAGGCAGCTACTGGGAAGCCTTTTTCCTTTTCAAGAGACTTCTTCATCAATTCCCTGATTTTTACAAAAAGACGCCGTCCCGAAATTGGTGGCAAAGAAAAGACTTGCTATCTAAATAAAAAT
>CAYPMS010000008.1:0-66151 GCA_964411655.1 uncultured Fibrobacter sp. | reverse complement strand
ACTCTGGATTTGTCGAATTTAACATGGGCAGCCAGGTCGATCTTGTTTATCAGTAGTGTATTTGCTTTATGAAAAACTGAAGGATATTTGAGTATCTTATCATCTCCTTCCGGTATAGAGAGAACTGCTACGATCTCATTTTCTCCAAGGTCAAAAGATGATGGACATACAAGATTACCTACGTTTTCTATTACAAGAAGCCGTACGCCATCGGTGTTAAGCGACTGGAGCGCATGTAAAACACTGTGTGCATCAAGATGACACGCACCAAGGGTTTCGATCTGAAATGAAGTGCAGCCTGCAGCACGAGCCCGCTCTGCATCGCGTTGAGTCTGAATATCACCTACGATTACCGCCATGCTGCGGCCAAAATAGCGGGCCAGATACTCTACTATGGTGGTTTTACCGCTTCCTGGAGAGCTTATCAGGTTAATTGCATAGATACCCTTTTCACGGAAATATTTACGGTTGATTTCTGCATAGGAATCATTTTTTTCCAGAACCGCCCGTTCAATGATCAGCTTTTTAGTTGATCTGGATTCAAGGGTATGGCTATGGTGATCGTGCCTGTGAATTTCGACATCTTTGCATCCGCATTCTTCACACATTTTAAGGCTCCGCTGTTTCTATGTATTCGATTTTAAAGAGTGGAACAGAGAGTATGTCCCGTTCCGGTTTTCCGCATGAAGGACAGAAGGTGTCAAAGACAAAACATTGATACTCCTTTCCGCAATGAAGGCATTTCATCAGGACTGCAACTGTTGTAATCTCAAGTGCCGCATGAGTATATCCTTTGAGCTTGCATAATTCATGGAATGAAAAGCTTAAAGCTTCTTTGGATATTCCTGAGAGTGGGGAGGTGGTGATTGCGACTTTTGTAACAGTAGCTGGATCAGCCACATTTGATTCGATCAGTTCGATTATCCCGGTTGCAATTGAAAGTTCATGCATTTGAGTATCTTATGTTTGCTTAAAAGGAATGTTTCCGGATAGATACCAGATTTGAAAACACTATCAATATACAGACTAACCGGTTCAGATTCAACTTTATTATGATTCTGATTCGGATGAGTAAGAAAGATCGGTACAAAACGCCTTGAGCTGATATGCTGTAAAAAAAACACCTTTTTCTTGAATGTTGACCGTTCACCCTGCTTTGGGAACCCCTTAATATAGTTCGGAACTTCGACAACGCAGCGGGGCTTCGTTAACAGGCTGAGCGCTTTTATAACTCTGTTGGCAAAAGCAATGAGGTTATGCGATTGAACAAAAAAGTCTGGAGAAAGTAAATTAAAATTCTCCAGACTTTCATCATTTGGCCATTTTTCTTCAGTTGTTTTTTAATACCATTCTGGAAAACTTCCCTGCGTTATTTTTAACCGATATTAAATAAACGCCTGGAACAAGGGATTTTCCGAACTTGAGTTCGTTAACTCCATTACCTGTTTCTAATACCGAACCTCTCATGTCGGTTACGCGGTAGCTGAAATGACCGTTAATCCTGATTCTGGAAGCATCGATGAAGCAGGGACTCATTTTACCACCTGCGGTTCTGTTACCTTTTAGACTGGTTGCTAATTGAAGTTCCATGAAATTAAGGTTCAGATAGTCGGAATCAAAAACTAAACGTATCACATGTTGTCCCTCGGTGAGGTTGATATTATTGACAGTAACAGTGGCCCAGTTCTGGTATCCTCCGGTGTTTGGGATACTGACAGGTCCGGACAAAATGGTGCTATCCATTTCTATGTGTAACGTTTTACCATCGCCATCAGAAGCAACACGCAGATCGAGGTTGTAGCTCCCTGTGGTCTTTACGAATATGGTATATTCCAGCCATTCGTTTTTACGAGTATAACAGATGTTGTACTCACCGGAGCTGTCGGTTGTTTCTTCGATATCGACTTCATCATTTCTGAAACTGGCCAGCCCCTGGTTTCCACTGGCATCTGCCTCATGGAAAGACTGCCCCTCACCGCCTTTGTCATACTCTTCTGCTTCAATGCGTCCTGGGATCTCATGTGGGGTTTCATTAAAGGGGCCTTTGGGTTCCGAAGGATCTTTAAAGCCCGAACCTGCCAGTGTTGTGATACTTTGTGCATCCAGAGTCACACTGCATGAACCGTCAGTAACAGTTACAGTTCCGTCGTCACTAAGACTTTTGCTTGCTGATGTTGTGATTTTAGAGAATGTCTTGACAGTTGTATTTGGTATAGAAATATCGATTGTCTGTGAAGATGAGTTGGAATTGATCAGTACAATAACTACGCTGTCTTTCCCTTTATATGCTGAAACGTAAACATTGGTTTTTGGGCTTTTAGTCGCATCCACCCTTAAATAACCGTTACGAATGTATTTGGAAAACTGAGCCATGACATATCCGCGTTTGGTAGCTGTTCCCGCAGCAGCAACATTACTGCTTCCATGTCCACCTTCACCATCGTGGATCAATGCATAGTAACGGCGAAGCGGCCACCACACATAAGCCTGAAATCTGCCTTCAACAAGTGCGTTATGAATATGAACAGCCATATTCAGAGCCAGATTCCAGATATTGGCATCGTTATTACTGTCTGTATACACTTCTGACATCCAGAGTTCTTTTCCTTTACCCTTTTGCTGAAAAAGAGGGTAGGGAAAATCTGC
Source organism: uncultured Fibrobacter sp. (assembly GCA_964411655.1). Lineage (GTDB taxonomy): Bacteria > Fibrobacterota > Chitinivibrionia > Chitinivibrionales > Chitinispirillaceae > JAAYPC01. Next base: position 63,505 of record CAYPMS010000008.1, on the reverse strand, counting down.
CAGTTGTGTTCCATACAGATGTGTACCAAAAATATCTACATTGGCAAGAGCATCCGGATCATTCAAAATCGGGTCGTAAACATTTTTTTTGTACTGGAATGATTCCGGAGTCATTAACCGGCAGGAAATCAGATTGCGATATCCTTTAATAAAATTTACCGATTCAGTGGGCGACCATTCAGTCCATTCGTTAGCATAATCCGGTTCGTTTTGTGTAGAGATTGCATAGAGTTCAACCCCATTGCTTCTCATGTGTTCTACATAATCATTCAAGTGTTTTGCATATTCGGCGAATGAATTGGGGTTGATTCTTTTTTTGCCGTTAACAGTAACGGTCATACTGGCAGGTGGATTCCAGGGGGATGCAAACACGATTGCTCCAAGCTCAACCGCTCTCTGGGCAGTAGCTAGGCCAAGAGACCATTCACTTTTATTATCTGACACAAATGTACGAAGTATTGTTAATCCCAACTGTCCAGGGCCATTTCCAAATGCAAGGTCACGTTCTTGGGCATTTAGATCTTTGTACCATGTAGGATGATTGATTCCTCCAAAGCCCCGCATCAACTGTTGCTCACTGTTCAGGTTAACAGTAACGTTTTGAGCTGTCACCAGGCTGACAGTGAAAAGCAAAAGATATTTGCATAAACTGGTAGTGCTGCTGAAGTTAAAAGACATCATTTTTCCCCTCTTTTTGACCGACAGATTTATCAGAATTAACCTATAAATTTATTAATATAGCTGATTTTTTTTAAAATAGTGAAGAATACCTCTCATGGATGGGGTCTTTTTCTATAATAGAATATATGTACACTTTTCATCTTTATTAGATCAAATTTCAGGTGAATAACAGGGAGGATTTTAACACTCCAGAGGAAACTTTGTGAGCTGTAAACACTTTTATTCTGGGGCATTAGATAAAACCAAATGTGTTCAGGTTCAGTTTTAAAATACTGTAATCACCCAATATCATGTACTTCTGGCCGCTGTTTTGCTCTTTTTCCACTTTGGAGAAGGGCTGTTTTTTGGGTGAAAGGGTTCACTTTGAATGAGAAGATGAAAACAGTAGATGGTAATGAGGCTGCAGCCAGTGTGGCTTACAGTACCAACGAGACGGTGGCTATTTATCCTATTACCCCAGCTTCTCCAATGGGAGAAATGGCGGATTTGTGGGCATCTGCAGGAAAGAGGAATATCTGGGGGACTGTTCCCCACATAGTGGAAATGCAGAGCGAGGCGGGGGCGATAGCTGCTGCTCACGGCTCTTTACTGCGGGGATCGCTTACCACCACTTTTACCGCCTCCCAGGGTTTACTCCTGATGATTCCCAATATGTTTAAAATTGCCGGAGAACTTAATCCAATGGTGATTCATGTGGCAGCCAGAACCGTGGCTACCCATGCACTTTCCATTTTTTGTGACCATAGTGATGTGATGGCTACCCGCAGCACCGGTTTTGCTTTCCTATGTTCATCTTCGGTGCAGGAATCACATGATTTTGCGCTTATTTCTCAGGCTTCAACTCTTAAATCCAGGGTCCCGTTTCTTCATTTTTTTGATGGATTTCGTACCTCTCACGAGATCTCTAAAATCGCCATACTAAGTGAAGAGCAGATGAGGAAGATGATCGATGATAATCTGGTTCGCGAGCATCGGTATCGTTCTTTGAGTCCTGAGCGACCTTTTATCCGGGGAAGCTCACAGAATCCTGACATTTTTTTTCAGGCTCGGGAGGCTTCAAACCCTTACTACAGCAGGGCTGTTTCGGTAGTTGAACAAGTTATGATCGATTTTGAGAAGCTCAGTGGTCGCTCTTACCATCTTTTCCAATATAGCGGTGATCCGGAAGCAGAACGTGTGATTGTCGTAATGGGTTCTGCCGCTCAGACGGTAGAAGAGATGGTCGAGCAGTTAAACATTAAAAATGAGAGAGTTGGAGTATTGAAAGTTCGTCTTTACCGTCCATTTTCGGGGTCTCATCTGCTGAAAGCACTTCCTACCACAGTAAAAGCCATAGCGGTTCTTGACAGAACCAAGGAGCCTGGAAGTGCCGGTGAGCCTCTTTACTGCGATGTGGTTACCTCTGTTAACGAAGCTGCGGGAAACCAGGATTTCCCCTGGGTCAGAATTCCTAAGATTACAGGTGGCCGCTATGGCTTGTCATCAAAGGAATTTACTCCTCCTATGGTTCATTCCATTTTCAGCAGTCTCCATAAGAACTGTATGCCGAAACATTTCACGGTGGGAATAGAAGATGATGTGAGCTTTAAGAGCTTATCCATAGAAAAGGGGTACTATTCAGAACCCAGGGAGAGAATATGTGCCTTATTTTATGGATATGGTTCCGATGGAACGGTAAGTGCCAACAAGAACACTCTCAAGATTATAGGGGAGACCACTGATTATTATGTGCAGGGGTATTTTGTATATGACTCCATGAAATCCGGTTCCATGACTGTTTCCCACCTGCGTTTCGATAAGAAACCTATCAATTCTCCCTATCAGATCTATCAGGCTGACTTTATCGGGTGTCATCAGTTTGTTTTTCTGCAAAAAATTGACATGCTTCAGCATGCCGGTGAAGAGGCAACTTTTCTTCTTAACAGCCCATATTCACCGGAAGAGGTCTGGGATAAATTTCCTTTATCTGTACAGAAAACGATAATCGAAAAAAGACTGAAGGTGTATGTAATCGATGCCAACAGTATTGCTGCGCAAATCGGGCTGGGGGGGCGTATCAACACAATAATGCAGACCTGTTTTTTTGCACTCAGCAAGCTTATCCCGGAGCAGACCGCGGTCGGCAAAATCAAAGACTACATTTGTCAATGTTATGGAAAAAGCGGAGATACAATTGTTTCCATGAACCAGGAGGCGGTTGACTCTTCAATAAGAAACCTTCACCAGTTGAAGATTCCCGATCAACCCGGCAGCACTTTTGATCTGCTGGAGGTGGTAAGTTCCGATGCAACTCCGTTTGTAAAATTAAACACTGCCAGAATACTGAGAGGCAGAGGTGATGAGCTTCCGGTCAGCGCATTCGATGCTGATGGTACTTTCCCCAGTGCTACCAGTAAATATTTAAAAAGGGGAATTTCTGCCTGGATTCCGGTTTGGGAGCCGCAGTTATGCATTCAATGCGGGAAATGCTCTTTATTGTGTCCACATGGGGTTGTCAGGGCTAAAGTATATGAAAAAGCAGATCTGGCCGGAGCTCCGGAATCATTTCAATTCGTTCCTGCCCGTCATCCGTCGCTTGAAGGGCAATACTATACGGTTGCAGTATCGCCTCAGGATTGTACCGGATGCCGGGTATGTGTGGAAGTTTGTCCGGGCAAAGATCGTAAAGAACCTAAGATAAAGGCATTGAACATGAAACCCAAGGACCCGCTGCTTCTGAGCGGGGAGAAGAACTGGGAGTTTTTCCTGAATCTTCCCCAATACGACAGGTCTGCATCGAGCATGCGGGAGCTGCAGTTTGTAACTCCGCTCTTTGAATTTTCCGGAGCGTGTGCAGGATGCGGAGAGACTCCTTATCTTACTTTGCTTAGCAGACTCTTTGGGGATCATGCGCTTATTGCCAATGCTACCGGCTGCTCTTCAATTTACGGAGGGAATGAACCGGTAACTCCCTGGGGGGTAAATAAAGAGGGAAAGGGGCCAGCCTGGTCCAATTCTCTTTTTGAGGATAATGCGGAGTTCGGGCTGGGATTCAGGATCGCCATTGACAAACAGATCGAGCAGTGTAAAGAGCTTCTTTATAGGCTGGAACCGCAGGTAGGTAAAGAGCTGGTGGAGGCTCTGATCAGATCGGATCAGAATGGTACAGAAGAAATCGAGCAGCAGAGAGAGCGGGTCAGAGCTTTACGGGAAAGATTGAAACAGATAGACAATAGGGATGCAGATGATCTGCTTGCCCTGTCTGATGCACTGATTAAAAAAAGTATATGGCTTGTGGGTGGTGATGGCTGGGCTTACGATATTGGCTTTGGCGGACTGGACCATGTCCTTTCTATGGGGCGCAAAGTTAATATACTGGTGATGGATACAGAGATGTATTCAAATACCGGTGGGCAGATGTCCAAAGCCACGCCCCCCGGTGCAGTGGCTAAATTCGCGGCCGCCGGCAAGAGCAGTGGAAAAAAAGATCTGGTGATGATGGCCATGAGTTATGGTTCAGTGTATGTAGCCCGGGTTGCTATGGGGGCAGATCAGGCGCAAGCTATAAAGGCATTCAGGGAAGCCGATCAATATGAGGGAACTTCGCTTATTGTGGCTTATGCCCAGTGTATCGGACAGGGTTTCAATCTGGTTCATGGTAATGATCAACAGCGCCTGGCGGTAGAGAGTGGTTACTGGCCTTTACTTCGATACGATCCGAGACTGCAGAAAGAGGGAAAAAATCCTCTTCAACTTGACAGCAGATCTCCTTCGGTACCTCTGGAGGATTACATTTACAACGAAACCCGCTATTCATTGCTTCTTCGCAGTAATCCTGATAAAGCAGCACATCTTTTAAAAAAGGCTAAAGAGGAAGTCGTTCAGAGATGGAACCGGTACCAGCATTGGGCCTCCATGCCTTTAGCGCAAGGAGATGGTAATGGTTGATCTTTCGATAAATTACCTTTCGTTAAAGCTGAAAAGTCCACTGGTGGCTTCGGCATCTCCCTTGTGTGCACATATCCAGATTGTGAAAAAGATGGAGGATGCGGGTATTGGGGCAGTAGTGCTTCAGTCGCTTTTCGAAGAACAGATAAAAAAAGAGCAGTTGATATTTGATGAGGGACTTGTACAGGGAACAGAGCATTTTGCAGAGGCGCTGAACTATCTTCCGGACATAAGACCCTGCTGTTTCCGTCCTTCCGATTATATGGAGCAGATTGTAAAAACCAAAGAAGCGGTAGATATTCCGGTTATCGGAAGTCTTAATGGAACAAATGTCTGGGGATGGGTCAAGTATGCCCGTGAGATGGAAAAAGCGGGAGCGGATGCAATCGAGCTTAACATCTATAACATTCCAGCCGCTCCCACGATTTCCTCTTTACAGGTAGAACAAACCTGTCTTACTTTGGTAAGAGAAGTTGCCAGAAATGTTTCCATTCCGGTATCAGTGAAAATCGGTCCTTTTTTCAGCTCAATTCCTGAAATGATAAGCAGAATCTCCGATGCCGGTGCTTCAGGAGTGGTTATTTTCAACCGGTTTTATCAGCCGGATATTGATCTGGATAAGCTGGAAGTAAAGTCGGTTCTGCATCTGAGCACATCTGATGAGCTTTTACTCAGGATACGCTGGGTGGCCTTACTCTTTGATAAAATAAAGATCGATTTTGCTGTCACCGGTGGGGTGCACACGGTGCAAGATGTCCTGAAGTGTATTGCTGCAGGAGCGCGGGTTTCCATGATGACTTCTGCACTTCTGCAGAAAGGGGTGAACCATATTTCCAGGCTACTGGCAGGGATAGCTGAGTGGCTGGAGGAAAACAGATATGAATCTATGGAGGCGTTTCATGGTGTAATGGGACGAAGTTCTGTTGAAAATCCGGAGGCTTTTGAAAGGGCTAATTACATGAATGTTCTGGGATCTTATTGGTCCGAATCGATTCTGCCCTGAATACAAAACACAGGAGTGAACTCATGGCCTATACAGATGATGAAATAAAAAGAGTTGTTATCGACCAGCTTGCCTGGGATTACCGGATCGGAATGGCAGCAATTGAAGTATTTGTTCATAACGGGGAGGTGACTCTGGAAGGTACGGTTCCTTCTTATGCTGCCCGTCAGGCTGCTGAAGCGGATGTGTTACAGGTTCCCGGAGTAGTGAGTGTTAAGGACCGACTGACATTAAAATTTCATTCCAATGTTTCTGTGCCTTCAGATAGCGAAATTCAGATCCGCCTTCTGAATCGTCTGCTTTGGAATCCAAACGTAGAGGCTTCCGGCATAGATGTCACTGTGGACAGGGGAACTGTAATTTTGCGGGGAACAACCGATACATACTGGAAAAAGATGCTGGCAGAGGAGATTGCCTATGATATTCAGGGAGTCGTTCATGTCAGTAATGAGCTGGTGGTGGTTCCCACTCATACTTATGCGGACAAGGCTATTGCTCAGGATATTATGTCTGCGTTGCAGAGAAGTTTTGAATTGGATCATCATAGAATCGAAGTCAGTGTGGATAATGGGCGAGTCACTTTAAGCGGAAGGGTTTATGATCTCAGAGAGGTTCACACGGCATACCGGATCGCCCGTTTTACCAGAGGAGTACGTGATGTAGTGAATCTGCTTAAGGTTCAGCAGAAAGCTGCATAATTATGGAATGGAAAATAAAAGTGGAAACCTACAGTGGTTATAAGGATGATGAGTATCCTGTGCGTTTCTGGATTGGGGAGAAACGGCTGGAAATACTGGAAATTGAGGACAGATGGTACAGTCCGGGTTTCTCCTATTTTAAAGTGTTTGCTGATGATGCCACACGTTACATACTTAAAAAGTCGGTTGAGACTGAAATCTGGAGTGTTAAAAACCTGTAAGAATGCTTTCCTGCTCTTTGGCTGATAATGGGATAAACGCTTCAAAACTCCCCAAAAGCCATTTCTTTCTTCACAATTAAATATCTGTCTGTCCGTATATAACTGTTTCTCGCTGAAGCGGCCAAATTGTTAACCGATACGGTTTACCATATTTAGGTTCGCTTAAGGCCTTTGGAAAATATTAATTTAGGCTACTCATACAAAGAAAGTATCAGAATTTCTAATATCACCAGAAAAACAGCAGGGATTAATTGATGGCAGAAAAATTTGTTTATTACATGAATCGAATGACAAAGGTATATCCCCCCCAAAGAGAAGTTTTAAAGGATATTTCACTGTCTTTTTATTATGGGGCAAAGATCGGGATCATTGGAGTCAATGGTTCGGGAAAGAGTACTTTGCTTAAAATCATGGCTGGTATTGACACCGAGTTTCAGGGGGAAGCATGGATCGAGTCAGGCCGTACTGTGGGCTATCTTCCTCAGGAACCGTTACTGGATGAGAATCTGGATGTCAAGGGAAATGTGGAGCTGGCAGTCAAAGAGACCCGTGCTTTGCTGGAGGAATTCGAGGAAGTCTCCAACCGGTTTGCAGAAGAACTCTCAGATGAAGAAATGAATAAACTGCTGGAACGTCAATCGATACTTCAGGACAAGATCGATGCGGTCAATGCCTGGGAGCTGGATCGTCAATTGGAGATTGCCATGGATGCTTTGCGGCTTCCTCCTGGTGATGCGGATGTGAGTAAACTTTCCGGAGGAGAAAAGAGACGGGTCGCCTTGTGTAAGTTGCTACTGCAGAAACCTGATCTTTTACTGCTGGATGAGCCCACAAACCATCTTGATGCAGAGTCGGTTGCCTGGTTAGAGCGGCATCTGAGGGAGTATCAGGGTTCGGTCATTCTGGTTACCCACGACCGTTACTTTCTGGATAATGTAGTCGGTTGGATTCTTGAGATAGATCGCGGAAGAGGTATTCCATGGAAAGGTAATTACAGTTCGTGGTTAGAGCAGAAGTCATTGCGGCTGGCACAGGAAGAGAAAGAGGAGAGTGACAGGCAGAGGAGGCTAAAGACCGAATTGGAGTGGGTACGGATGTCTCAAAGGGCCAGACAGGCAAAGGGGCGGGCTCGTCTCAATGCATACGAAGAACTTCTAAATAAGAAAACCATGGATAAAATCACCCGTGCTCAGATAATAATTCCACATGGGCCTCGTCTTGGAAATACGGTTATAACAGCCCAAAAGCTTAGTAAGGCTTACGGAGACAAGCTGCTTTTTGAAGACCTTGATTTTGTTCTTCCCAAGGCTGGTATTGTAGGAATAATCGGTGCAAACGGAACCGGAAAAACCACATTATTACGGATAATTACATCTCAGGAGAAACCGGACAGCGGAGAGCTGATTATCGGAGAGACCGTAAAGCTCAGTTATGTGGATCAGAGCCGGGATGCACTGGATGGGGAAAAGACGGTTTTTGAAGAGATTACCGGTGGACAGGATACTATTCTTCTTGGTAAAACAGAAGTAAATTCCAGGGCTTATGTGAGCAAGTTTAATTTTAGCGGCTCTGATCAGCAGAAGCTGGTTAAGGAACTTTCCGGAGGAGAACGCAACCGGGTACACCTTGCCAAACTTCTTCAAAGCGGTGGAAACGTGCTGCTTTTGGATGAGCCCACAAATGACCTGGATGTCGAGACACTGCAGGCTCTGGAGCAGGCGGTTTCAGACTTTGAAGGATGCGCAGTGATAGTTAGCCACGATCGCTGGTTTCTTGACAGAATCGCCACCCATATACTGGCGTTTGAAGGGAACAGCACTGTGGTATGGCATGAAGGCAATTATGCTTCCTATGAAGAAGCGAGAAAGGAACGCCTGGGGATAACTGCCGAGCAGCCTACCAGAGTGAAATATAAACCTTTACAAAGAAAGTAACCGGTGCCTATTATTAGATTGGAATTTGCTGAATTAAATGCTATATTAATCAGATGATTAGCCGGAAAGCCCTTTTCCGGCAGCCATATTTGAGAGAAATACTTTTAACAGACAATTCCGGGAGGAGAGTTACTGTATATGCATCAGGTTGATTATATGGAAGTTGCCGATAAGGTAATGGAGCAGATCCGTAAAGGTGCATTTTTAACGGTTCAGGCTGGTGACGCTCTTAATGTTATGACTATCGGGTGGGCATCTGTGGGGTTTTTGTGGGGAAGACCCATGTTTACCATCATGGTACGGAACTCCCGCTATACTTATAAAATAATCGAAAAAACAACTGAATTTACTGTCAGTATCCCCATGACAGATATGTCAAAGCAACTGGAATTCTGTGGTACAAAATCTGGTAAGACACACGATAAATTTAAAGAATGTGAACTGGAAATTTATCCTGGTAAGAAGGTGCGTACCCCTGTACTGGATATTGCTGGAATTCATTATGAATGCAAAATAGTATACAAATCTGCAATCGATCCAGTCGCTCTGGTTGATTCCTATAAAAATCTCTATCCCAACAGGGATTATCATACCATCTATTACGGGGAAATCTTAAACAGCTATTCGACGGTTGATGAAGATAAGTGATTGGGGGATATGCCGTTTCTGCCTGAAATATGGCAGTAACGGCTTTATTTCTTATGAGTAAAAATTCTCCTCTATACTATAACCCTCTGAGCCATTCAGGTGTAAATTTTATCTTCCCCTTGAGAGCATTATCGATCATGGCCAGTGCGGTTTCCTTGTCACGTGGAAGACGTGCCCGGAGTGGCAGATAATTTGATGCGTGGTTAGCGTAAAAATAACCGGGACGAAGATCGGTGAATTGAAGCATGATCCGGAGTTCCTTGAGTATTTCAAGTGGTCCCATGAGATTAAATTCGCCCCTTTGTATCTGCTCGTAAAGAGGGGTATTTTCAACAGGGATAAGGCTGAGGGCACCAACGTAGTTTGGATTAATCTGGGTAAGTGCATACCCGGTCTTTTCTGCATGAATTGAAGAGCGTTGAGGGCCGGCAAGTCCTAATAGTACGGTGATAAAGAGATTAATGCCAGCTTCCCTGACTTTCTGTCCCTGTTCGATCATCATTGACACATCACCCCATTTACCACATCTTCTTAGCGTTTCATCATCACCGGATTCCAGCCCCATATGAATGATGCGCAAACCCAGTTCCTTTAGCTGCACCAATTCATCTGTAGTTTTACGGGCGATACTTTTTGCGTTGGCATAGGTTCCCACTCTTCTTACCCATGGAAGAGTCTTACGAATATTAAGAAGAAGTTCCTGCAGTCTGGCAAAGGGAATTATCAGGGCATCACCATCACAGAGAAATACTGTGTCTTTCTCGCGAAAATGAATGGAAGCATACTGGAGGTCCTTTTCTATCTGATGATCATCTTTTATGCGGAAAGTCTTATTCTTGTATATGCCGCAAAAGTTGCATTTGTTATGGGAGCAACCCACAGTTACCTGAAGAAGAATGCTATCAGCCTCGCTGGGAGGACGGATTATTGGGCCTTCGTAATGCATGAATTTAAAATAGTATCAGGATAGCGGCGGGAAAAACCTTTGATTTGTGGTAGCCTTTTAAGATTTAATTTTTTCTAAGATTTTCAAATTTTAGGAAATTTAACTGATATAAGAACAGGGATAGGGTTATTTCTGTGATTCAGGAGATGGGGCGTTTTTTTTTGGGGAGGGGCAAATGGGAGAGGCAGGTGCCAGGGGGAGAGATCATTCCTCTCCGGAGATGACTCTTTGATACGCAAACTTTTCACCTCTGGGGTAATGCCCATCGGAACAAAAATTGCGTTTTCCCTTCACGTAACAAGAAAGGAGAATTTTATGGCCACAAAACCAGTGGTGAATGCTTTTCGCTAAAAGGAGTCTGTTTGCCCGACCAGGATAGTTGTAAGCAGCAGTTAAAATACTGCTTACAATTTGTCAGCTCCATAAAACAAAATCAGAAGCAGTGTCCGGTAGTAACTCTGGTGCATTTGCCCTCCGAGCATCGGTAACAGATCTCATTTGGTAATAGATTCTGCTCGAAGTAGATACGTATATTTTCCAGAGTTGTTTCAGTGATCTTTTCTATAGCTTCACGGGTGAAAAATGCCTGGTGTGATGTAACCAGTACATTTGGAAAAGATAATAATCTTACCAGAACATCATCACTGATTGGTTCTGCAGAAAAGTCCTCAAAGAAATAATCGCCCTCCTCCTCATATACATCGAGTCCTGCAGAACCGATTTTTTTCTCTTTGAGCGCTGCTATCAGATCGCGGGTGTTGATCAGTTTGCCTCTGCCGGTATTGATTATCATCACCCCTTTTTTCATTCTGGAGATAGTATCGGTATTGATTATGTGTACATTTTCAGGAGTCAGTGGGCAGTGAAGCGTAATAATATCCGATTCCTGATAGATGGTATCCAGATTTACATAATCGATACCGGTTTGTTCGGCGAATTTGTAATCAGGATAAACATCGAAAGCCAATATCCGCATGCCGAAACCTTTTAAAATCTGGATAACCACTTTTCCGATCTTTCCGGTACCTATTACTCCTGCGGTTTTGCCGTGCATGTCAAATCCAAGAAGACCATTGATAGTGAAATTATTTTCGCGTGTGCGCATATAGGCCCTATGGATCTTGCGGTTTAGAGAAAGCATCAGTGCTACTGTGTGTTCGGCTATGGCATAGGGAGAATAAGCTGGGACCCTTACCACATGAATTTTTCCATAAGTGGCATTCAGATCGACGTTGTTATATCCAGCCGAGCGAAGTGCTAAAATTCTTATTCCATTTTCATACAGTTTGTTAATTATGGAGGCATTTACATCATCATTTACAAAGACACAGACGCAATCGAATCCGGCTGTCAGGGCAACGGTATCCTCGGTCAGATGACCAGTGATATAGTGAATCTCATAGCCGTATCTGGGATCCTGGTTGATTTTATTGAAAAACTCCTGGTCGTAAGGCTTGGCATCGAATAGTATGATCCTAAGTTTTCCGTGCTGCATAGATTTTTCCTCCTCTGGTATACAGAATAAATCCAGATGATTTCAAAAAACGTACCCGATCTGACAGATATTAGATTTTTGATTTAAAACCGGATGTTCCCGATTTCTGATTTCTTTCTCTCACAATCAAAATAGTAAAAATAATCCGGTAGGATGTTGATCTTTATCAATAATAAAAATTAATCATGGTTTTATCAGGGCTTATGGCATATTAGATACTGATAATTATGAAAATAACAGCATTTTATTATAGAAGAAGGGTGTACATATCTATATTATATTACTTGGGAAACTCCAATTAATTGGTTATTGGAAGAGAAAGGATACTACTATGGGATACAGACAACCCTTTTTTCTGATTGTCGCGATTGTGTTTAACCTGTCATTTTTTCTTCTTAATTGTTCAAATCCGGTAGATGAGGAGCCTTTAAGATGGAAAACAGTAATGGAAATACCAATAACTAACCGGTCTTTTGTTATTGCTGAAGAAATGGACAACCTTTTTGATATCGATAGTATGGATATTATTTATGCGGCCTCAAAATATAAGGAAGATGACATTTCTCTGCTTGAGCCAGATTCGCAAATAGGTGATACTCTTGAATTTTCGATTTTTAAGCGGGATTCCTCCAGTTTCAAGATACATGAAGAAAAACTGAAAAATCAGATCTATGTTGCGACTTTGGGACCATTGGTTATATCTAATGCACCGCAAATAGCAGAAACACTGGTGATATCATCAGTGGGACCATTCAATGTTTCGGCGCCGGTTGTATTTGATAAAGTTTATCAACTGGTTTTTTATGATACCGCAACTAACATCATGCAAATACAGCTTACCAATCTCTCTTCTGCCGAAATCAGTGACGTTTCACTGGAAATCGCTGGTATAGGATCCGGTAATGTTGAAAAGATTATTGCTGGTGAGACTGCCGTGATCAGGATTCCGGTTAGTAAAAAAACCTTGAGAAATCAGGTTCAGGTCAATATTTCTGGAGTAAAGAATACTGCCGGAGCCATGCAGATAGCTATGGCAACCAGTGTAGATGGGCTTTACGCCTACAGCCTTACAGTTGATGATCATCTGGTTTCCTTTAATAAACAGTTTTCTAACCCCTATGAAATAACCGATTCGGTTGATATCGATTATGTGGATATCATGGATGGTTTTTTCATTTACGAGGTTACTAACCATACCGGAGTAGAACTGAGAGTTAGAGGTGTTCATGATCATCTCTGGAAAACTTCTTTCGCAGAACGAAATTCATATAACCGGTACGAAAACCTGCTTAACGTCAGCAGGACCGATTCAATGGAGAATTTTTTCGGTTTTATAACCAGTGGAGAAGTAATTGCACCGCCCCAACTGGAGCAGACTTTTAGTCAGGAAAACTTTTCTCAGTCACGTCTGTTTACGCAATGGGATTCGGTTTTGCAAAAAACTGTCACCTGGGTCAGGTATACTGTATCTACCGGCAATCCAAGTGGGAACATTATTACACTTTGTGCCGACGATACGTTGATTTTTACCATCCGGTCCGATTTTAAATACAGGCAGCTTCGCGGCAGGGTCGTTAAACCGATTAAAATTACCAGTGATACCGAAAAAGTAGTTATTAATTTCCCATGGGGTGAATCTGCCCCTGATTCGCTCAGGGGAAAACTTATCCTGCAAAATGTCTATAGCGATATCCGACTCAGAACCGAAATGCCCCCCAACTCTGCCATCGATTCTGTTTACTTCAGTTTTGAAATTTTTGACACCAGAAATCCAGGTATTAAAGACAGTTTGTTTGATAAGTTTATCGGTGTGAAAGATGGATCCCTTTTCAGGCAGAAAATCGATATAACTGATGTAGTCAATCAATATCCGGATACAGTAGCTATAATCACCAGAATGAATGTTCCCAAAGGTACCAGGATAATTTCAGAAAATGACCTGCAGTTACGAGATCCCGATTATGATAAGTATATAGGACAGATGAGTATCGATGCTGTCACCGACTTCAGACTGAATGCCAGATTTGACTGGGAAGTAAAGGAAATGGTGAATTTGGATCTGGGAAGCCATGATTTTCCCATATACAAAGCGATGAGATATATCCGGAAAATGGATAAGAAGCAGCTTGACTTTGAAACAAAAATGCTCAACAGTTCGAATCTGAATATGACTATGTTTGCCCTGGTGGCGCCCTATCACCTGATAGATACTCTGGATTCCATGTCTTCGGATGATGCTTTTTATCTGATAACACACGAGGGGGAAGCCGAAAAACGTGGGCTGGTAAATTTTCTGGGAAGCAAAGGTGTGTGCATACCGGCAAAATCACTGGATTCTGCAGTAGTAAATGTCGTACACTGGGATCATCAGCAATTGGAAACCGTGTTGAGCTCGGATACCTGCAGTTGGAGATGGTTCCTGCAATTCCAGAAAAACGAGCGCGATGCATTACGTGACAACGATTTTATCAGAATAAATTCAATGTTACGCATTGAAGGCATTAACAGTACTGATTCATTGATTATATGGTAGCTCACTTTACGGAGAAAAAATGAATATGAAAATTATAGCGGGAATTGGCATATTATTGTTTTTACAGTTATCTGTTACTGCTGCAATTGATCCTACTACCTCCGGGTTGGGTTTTACTCAGGGACGCAATGTTACCGGTCATTCTTTTGAAGCTGCATTTAATAACCCTGCAATCCTGGGTGTCAATAGAACCCCCAAAGGTGGACTCATACTTCCGTTGACTAATTTCAGTGTAGGTGAATGGAGCGATAAACTGGCATTGTCACCAACCAACCGTTACAGTGTTGATGACAATGAGGAACTTTCTGCTCTGATAACCAAAGTTCTTAAAAGAAGTTTTCGACTGGATGGATTAAGTGAAGAAGAGGTTACCAGAAAACTGGAAAAAGAACTGCAGGGGGGACTCTCAATTTACAGCGGTTTCAGTACCACTCTTCTTAGCGTTGCCGGAAACCGGTTTGGATTTGATATTACTACTCATTTTAATAGTGAATCAAAGATTCCGGAAGGACCCTTGATGATCCTGTTTGGAGCAGACAAAGGCCTCAGAAAGGGTAATAAACTGGATTTCAGCAATCTGAGTCAGAAATCGGTTTGGGCCACCGATTTCTCCGTTCTTATGGGGCTGCCAGTCAACATTCCAGCTTTACATAATTTCTTCAGGCTGGAACAGGGAGCCGGTGGAGTGGGAATTAAATATGTCATGGGACATTCGGCACTGGTGGCAGAAACCAAATCAGGAAGCCTTTATTATAACGAGAACTCCAATGATATTGAAGTGGATGGATCGGTCAATGTACGTACTGCAGGAAGCGGTTTCTCTGGTCCCTGGAGATTTGAGAATCCTTTCAGCAGTGGATTGCCGGTTTCCGGTCATGGAATCGGAGTGGATATAGGAGGTATTCTGTATAATAAAAATGCTAAATTCTCAATAAATGTGCAGAATCTTGGAGTAATTTTCTGGATGAGGGACGCCAAGGAAGCCAGCTATCAGTTGAGAGATAAAAATGTAAATGTTTATGATATAATCAAGGGTGTTGAAGAGGCAGAAGATAATAATGGAAAGCCTGAACTGTATATTTTCGATCAACTGGTTAACGACACGCTTCAGAAGACAAATGCCTTTACAACACTTCTTCCCTTGTCTTTGAATATCGGTTATTCCTATTCCTGGAACTTTTCAAAATCTCATCCTATGCTTGCTCAATATGTAAATGTGGCTGCAAACTATGAGCAGCAGCTTGATGGCGGGCCGGGGCGCTCTTTCATACCCAGAATCTCTGTTGGGGGAGAAACCGGAATGTTACGTGGTCATTTCCCTTTCCGCATCGGTTATGTTTTTGGTGGTCCGGAAAAAATTGCCTCTGCTTTCGGGTTTGGAATAAAAGCAAGGGTTGGCACCTTTAACTTCAGTTGCAAATCAATTGGTACTCCTGTATGGGTTCCAAAACGTGGTATTGAGCTGGCGGCAGGATTCCAGTTAAACTGGGGATTGACTTCGGATGCAGACAAGGATAGAATCCTGGATAAGGATGACAAGTGCCCATCAGTAGCAGAGGATAAAGATGGTTTCATGGATCAGGATGGATGTCTGGATTTTGACAATGATCAGGACAACATACCAGACACTCTTGATAAATGTCCCAACGACCCGGAAGACAAGGATGGGTTTGAAGATGATGACGGTTGTCCGGATTATGACAACGATAAGGACGGGGTGACTGACAGTCTTGATAAATGTATCAATGAAGCCGAGGACATGGATAACAATATGGATGATGATGGCTGTCCGGACCTGGACAACGATAATGATGGTATAGAGGATAAACTGGACAAATGCCCGCTTCAGGCCGAAGATATCGACCGGTTCGAAGATGATGACGGCTGTCCTGATTTCGATAACGACAAGGATGGGGTGGCAGACTCTTTGGATCAGTGTCCTGACTCACCAGAGGTTTATAATGGTTACAGAGATGATGACGGCTGTCCGGATACTCTTGTCAAACCAACCGAAAAAGAGACCAAAGTCCTTAACACACAGTTAAGAGCAATTAACTTCAAGTCAGGAAGTGCCGTGCTGCTCCCGGGTTCCTTTGCTGCACTGGATTATATCGTTTCTTTCCTGAAGCAGTACTCTCATTTGCGCTATGAAATACAGGGACATACCGATTCTCAGGGTTCCGATGATTTCAACCTGGTGCTCTCTGCTGCCCGTGCTGCAACAGTAAGAGGATATCTGATAATGAAAGGGGTTCATGACTCCAACCTGATTGCTATCGGATATGGAGAGTCTATGCCTGTAGCTGATAACAGCACTGCTGACGGAAGAGCGATTAACCGCCGGGTAGAATTTAAAATTATCGAGACAAACGATCAATATGACGCTTTGAGAGAAAGGGAAGCTGTGATAAGGGAAATGGTGAAGCAGGCAAAAATCAAAAGCAGCTATTAAAATATCCTTTTTCTGGGATTGAATGCCCAGGAAGAAGAATTGCTTCTGGTGTGAAATGCTCCGGAAGTGAAGTGCTTACAGAACGGAAGAGCCGCAGTTGATGAAACTTGCGGCTCTTTTTTTTTTTATCCGGGTATTTCAGAGTGATTCAGATGACTGCTTCTGCAGATTTTCCAGCCAGTAAAGGTACAGATCGTTCAGTGTTTTTTCAAATGGAATGAGGGTCTTCCAGCCGGTCTCATTTTTCAGAAGAGAATTATCACCCAGCATTATTGTGTTGGTTTTGTGGGAGCGCAGCTTCTTTTCATCAGAGCTTATGGTTATTTCTTTTGTTGATTTAGAAATAAGAAAATTAAGAATCCATTGCAAAGAGACACCTTTTCCGCTGCAGACATTGTATACTCTGCCGCTGGTTCCATTATCCAGGATTGAGTGGTAGGCTCTGACCACATCTCTTACATCGGTAAAATCGATAACTGAATCCAGATTTCCAACCGATATCGTAGCATCTGTTAAACCAAGCTCAATGGAAGCAACCTGTTTTGCCCAGTCAGAACAGACAAAACGTGGAGATTGTGCCGGGCCGGTATGATTAAAAGAGCGGGTGCATCTTACATCCAGACCATATTGACGATGATACTGCTGGCCTATCAGTTCTGCTGCATATTTGGAGATTCCGTAAAAGTTGGTAGGTGATGGATGGATAGATTCTGAAACCTGCTCAGAGTTGATTTCATCGCTATACTCTTTTGAAGAACCAATAAGAAGAATCTTTGCAGAGGGGCAGTGTTGCTTAAGGGCATCCAGAATCGAAACCGTACCCATTATGTTAATTTCCAGAGCATGGCCCGGAGAAAGATCGGCTTCGGGAAGAAAACTGATTGCTGCAAGATGGTAGATTGTGTCAGGTTGAACACTCTGAAGATACTTGCCCAGCAAACTGGTGTTTAAGATATCGATCTGCTGATAGTTTACCCCTTCGTAAGGACATTGCGCCCAGCGATCAACTCCGTATACTTCCAGATTCCTGCTGATCAGATATTCGGAAAGCCATTTGCCTACAAAGCCGGTTATTCCGGTTATCAGTGTTTTTTGTGTAGCAGCCATATTTTTGCTTTTTTTCGTTAATTCGTAAAAATATATACTTTGGGGCCAAGCTCCAAAACAGAATTAAAGTCCTTACAAAATGCTGCTTTATCTGAAGATAAAAAAAGATGAGCGGATTTTCTCCTCTTAAGCATCTATTAGGCAGAAGCGCAAAACGCTCTTCGCAGTAAAAATCTAAAAAAGGAGTAAGAAATGAAAAAGTTGCACCTGATCTCTACAGCAATGCTTATCCCGACAGTGATTTTTGCAGAGATGAACTTTCACCTGAGCATCGGCAACACTCATTCTGCTTGCGAATATGAGGTGGAAGCAGATTATGTGGATGATGGTGATCCATGGTTTGAAGAGTGTGAGAGCAGTGGACCATTACGGGTGAGTTTTGAATATCAGTGGTCGATTTGGGATGGTGCTCATGTACTGAGATATCGCAAGGTTACATTTCATACTATAAACAATTCCTGGGTATTCGGTCCATGGATGATTAAGACAAATTACTGTCATCATTCCTGCAATTTGCATCATAACCATGTATTCTATCATCCGGTAGTTCATACAAACTGGCATAGAGTCTATAACAAAAGTAAAAAGGTCTATGTCTATGAGTACAGAAGTCCCAGTCACGATCATCACAATTACACAGTTTACCGGCATGAATATAAACCTGTTTTTAAAAAGCATCATGTAGATTATGGCCGGCCTCATCCGGTTAACAAACACCATGAAAAACATTACTATAACAAACCGCAAAGGTATGAAAATAGGCAAGGTCAACATCACAAAAATGAGAAGCATTATTAACACCACAAAAATGACAAAAGAAGTGATAATTAGTCCGGTAAACTTAACAAAAGCAGCAGCCAGGTAAAGATGGAGCAGAAAAACAGCAACGGTAAAAGCCAGCAAGGCAAAATAGTGCTTGTTTCCGGAAGAAATAAAACTAAAGGGAAAACAGAAAAAAGAAGGTGAGGGGAATATGAGTATGTGGAAAAGTATAATTGCGGTTTCAGCTCTGCTGACTGTCCTTAATGGATGTGAAGTTATTTTAGACCCTTGCCCATATGTCGAGGTGGAATATGAGGTTGAAGATACCTACCATATAGATTCCTATGTGTACATACCTTTGGAAATACAGGAGATTATTGCCGGATATGTCGTTGGATTCAGTATGCCTGAAGTAGACATGTACGGACCTGAAATTTACCCTGATATAGGACCCAGAGATAATGAAAATCTCCCTTCTTATATCGAAGCCGATTTTAATGGTGATGGTTATACTGATTACGCATACATGTTTTCCAGAGTAAGCTGGTCTGGCAGAATCTGGAATCTTCAGACAAAACTTCTGGTCGTTACCAGTAACCGGAGAGGCTATTCACTTTGCGCAGAGTATGATTTAGGTACTGTTTCCGCTGAAGCAAATGTGCCAATAGAAGAATACTGGGGAATTCGCCTGTTAAGACGAGGTACTCATAGTATAACGGTTTATTCATCGCACAGCAGTTCTGAAAAGGTAACTTTTACGCTTGAAAATGATGGAATATACCTTGGGAGTGTAGATCCTGAAGAAAGAACAGTTCTCTATGTTGATAAAAGCACACTGCATGAATTTCCTCTTGATATGGGAGCTATCGCTAAAAGGAAGGTACTCTCAGCGGAAGAGCGGGCAAATCGCATATTAAAGCTGTGAAAAAAGAAGTGGAGGGCACCTAAAAAGGTGACCCTCTGCTTCATATAATATTCGTTTTTGAATCTTTTTCTCGTGATGCATACCAGTTCTCATCATTCAACCCGGAAATTCTGAATCTGCCCTCTATATTATCTTCTGTTAGTTTTCCACTCAGATGGACTGGTATCAGATGTCTGTTACTGATAATCTGGAGTTTTATACGGATAGAGTTGCCACAGATGGATATGGCTTTCACCAGTGCATTCTCAGGAGTAATAATGCTGGCGTGAGCTTTCTGGAAATGTTGCTTTATGTTCATATAAAATTTAAGATTCTCCGAGAAAAAAGGAAGAGTCCATCGCCAGTTACCCGACATATTTGCTGGAATGGTCCAAAGAAACAGCGAGTGATTGTCTCTGGATACGCTTTTATCTGCCAGCCACCGGTCCATATTGAAATCATGAGAGATGACACGGCTTCCAGGTCTTAGCTCATCAAACAGTTTTGAACGGAGTTTAAGATTGATGTTGGACAGAAGGTAAATCGATACTATTGAAGCATCGTGAAGGTCAATATCAAAGAGATTGTTTTGCAAAAATGTTACTTTGTCAGAGACCGAAGCTTTCAGGGCATTACTGCGGCATTCCTGGAGTCTTCGGGGATCGAGGTCTACTCCTATACAATTAATATTATATTTTTTTGCAGCTGTAATCACTATTCTTCCATCACCACAGCCCAGATCATATAATTTATCCCCCGGGCGAATACAGGTCATGGCAAGCATATCATTGACTATTTCAAACGGTGTAGGAACAAATGGAACATCCAGGTCCAGAATCTTATTCCCCTCGACTGTTTCTATTATGGCAGTCGATTTACATGGTAATTTCTCCATGATCGTAAAATGGCCTCCAAAAGGGTAGTTGGTATTTAATCGCTATTTCACTTATATTGATATGGGGCAACTGATATACCAACTTTTTGCCGGGAGTTTTTTTAAGATGTTTGGAAAAAAGAGAAGGTGGGGCTGGGCTACCCTCAAAGCACTCTTTTTGGCGCAGATTTTTTACCGGTGTGCCAGATTTTTCCTCAAAACTGTTATAAAACAGTCCCGCGATACTGATATGGACTCTACAAAAAGATTAAAAGCGGGTTCAAAAAAGACAAAACGCAAGCTCAAAAAACTCTGATTAGAATAAAATTTGATACTTGTGATTTGGAATTTGTTTGCCTGCTCTACTTTTACACAATCTTCTATTGTCTTCGTAAGCGGACACTACTGGCATTTTCCATTGCATAATTTTTCATTCACCATTGCGCGGCCTGGTAAAAACTCTCCGCCTTGGAAATATGTGACTTCAGGCTTGTAAAAATTTTCAAACCTCCGGTTAAGTGTTTACTCGGAATCGTAACAGGCTTTCCAGACTGAGCTGATTTATATAATTATATACAGGGCTCGGAAACCTTTTCAGGGTAAAGACTACATTTATACTAGGGCTCGAAACAGCTACTCAGCTATTTGACCGGTCAGTGGCTTATCCTTATGACTCTTAAAATCTATAAGAAATGATTTGTCCAACTGTTCCAATTCCTGATAGTACCCGCCAAATCCTGCAGAAATGAATAATTCTTTGACAAAAGAGTAACTTTCCGGGGATAAAGTTTCCCTTAGCGTTTCGAATTGATCTGCTTTATAAAGAGGTTTGTATTGAGCCATGAGACTGATAGAGATATCTTCGGGATCAAAAACTGATCTGAGAAATTCATAGATCGATTTGCTGGATTCCAGATTACCGGGAAGAACCAGATGGCGTATACAAAGACCTCTCCATGCTATTCCGTCCGAATCTAGACGTAATGGTCCTGTCTGGCGAAACATCTCTCGAATAGCATCTCTGTTGATTTGCACATAATCAGGCGCACATGAATACTCTGCTGCGGCTTTTTCTATACCATATTTCATATCAGGGAGATATATATCAACTATACCGGAAAGAAGTGATATTGTGGAGCAGAGCTCATAACCGCCGCAATTATAAACGATAGGGAGACTGAGGCCTTTTTTGGCCGCTATCCTTAATGCTTTAAGAATCCAGGGGAGAAAATGAGTGGCGGTAACCAGATTTATGTTATGACATCCTAGCTCCTGAAGATGAAGCATTTTGTCGGCCAGTTCCTCAATCGAGTAAGTTTTTCCTTCGTGTTCGTGAGAGATCTGATAATTCTGACAGTAACAACACTTTAGTGTGCAATAAGAAAAGAAGACAGTTCCGGAACCTTTTTCACCGGAAATCGGGGGTTCTTCGCCATGATGGGGGAAAATACTGGAGATGATCATTTCTGAGGGTGCAGCACAAAATCCTTTTTCACCAACAAGTCGGTTTACCCGGCAACGTCTGGGGCAGAGTTGGCAATTTTCGGCGATAACATCTATTCTGGAGATACGCTCATTCCAATCATCTTCAGATAAATAGGTGTAAGAAGCAGATCGCATGATCATTTCCCTTATAAGAAGACAAAATTCAGATTGCAGTTTTTTAACCCTTAAAGATAGCCTTTCTGCGGGCAGAAAAACAAAAATATTTGTTTCTGGTTCAGGGTTTTATTTCAGAGTTTCTGCTTTGAAATAAAGGTTTTTTTACTATATTTAAAGGCTTTCATTTTGGCTCTGCCCGATCTTGGGGTTAAAGAGAGTTAACGGAGGCGGTAATCTTTAATTCGCTTGATAAACTATCCAAAGGTTGTCTTAAGCGGAACAGATATAAAATTTTTTCTCAAGGAGAACTTTCGAAATGAAGAAACGGCCTGTATGTCTGATATTGCGTGACGGATGGGGTAAGGGTAATGAAGAGGATTCAAATGCTATTTACAAAGCCAGAACGCCATTTACTGATGCTTATGAGAGGAATTACCCGACTACTCTTATTGAAACATCTGGTTTAAGTGCAGGACTGCCTGAAGGGTATATGGGTAACAGTGAGGTTGGACATTTGAACATAGGGGCCGGAAGAACTATTTATCAGAGCCTTACCAGAATAGATAAATCAATCAGTGATGGAGACTTCTTTACTAATGAAGCTTTCAACAAGGCCATAGATTATGCTAAGAAGCACGGTGGTGCACTTCATCTTATGGGGCTGATTCAGGAGGAAGGGGTTCATGCGGTTACCAGACATTGCATCGCTCTGTTGAAATTGTGTAAGAAACGTCAATTCAGCAATGTGCTTATTCATGCGATCACCGATGGTAGAGACACTGCGCCCAAATCGGCTCTGGAACACATGAAGTTTCTTCAGGATGGAATCGATCAGGTGGGAGTGGGGAGAGTAGCTTCAGTGATCGGGCGGTATTATGCAATGGACAGAGACAACCGCTGGGACAGAACCGAGCTTGCTTATCGCGCTGTAATCGAGGGTGCAGGAATAAAGGTAAGAAACTGGAAAGAGGCGATCGAGCAATCTTATCAGGCAGACCAGACCGATGAATTTATCAAACCGCGGATAATCGATTACCATGGAATGACTCCAAATGATGCTTTTATATTCTTCAATTTCCGTTTTGACAGGACCCGTCAATTAACTAAAGCTATGGTTGAAAAGGATTTTAGCGGATTTGAAAATCGTCCATTTATTGTTCCCTGTTTTGTTGCTATGACCCATTATTACGATAATGGAAATTTTGAAGAGGCATATCCAGAGATGGAAAACAACAATATTCTGGGAGAGGTACTGGCAAAAAATGGCCTTAAGCAGTTAAGATGCGCAGAAACAGAAAAGTATGCTCATGTTACCTTTTTCTTCAATGGACAAAAGAATGAGCCTTTCAGTGGTGAAGATAGAATTCTGGTCAATAGTCCGAAAGTGGCAACCTATGATCTTGCTCCTTCAATGAGTGCTTTTGAAGTGCGGGATAAGCTGGTCGAGGCGATAAAAAGCGATAAATATGATGTAATCATCTGTAATTTTGCTAATTGTGACATGGTGGGGCATACCGGAGTCTTCAGTGCAATCATAACAGCTGTGGAAACAGTGGACACCTGTGTTCATGATGTAGTGGAAGCGGTGCTGGAAAAAGGTGGTTGTTGTATTCTGACTGCAGATCATGGTAATGCAGAGCAGACCAGGCTTGCTGATGGTTCTCCAATGACTGCGCATACTACCAATGCTGTACCTCTGACCATAGTGGGAAATGGCGACCTTAAGCTTCGTGAGGGAGGTAAGCTTGCTGATATTGCCCCTACAATGTTAAAGATCCTTGGAATCGCTCAACCTCCCGAAATGAGCGGTGTTGCGCTTTTCTAGGTTTAGATCATAAGTATTTGGAAACATCAACTTCAGCGAGCATTCAAGAGACAGTAAAAGGAGGTTGCCTGATATTGTCTTTTGAATGTATCATTACATTTCTTTACTATTCCTCTATTTAATCGGATAAAATGGATGATAAAGACTTTTCACAGTAGTGCCTTTTTATCAAAATTACAGTTACTTAAGGCCAAAAAACAGAAGGGAATAAGTATAAGTGTAGTTATTCCGGCTCTAAATGAGGCAAAGACCATTGGAACGATCGTATCCATGATTCATCAGAAGATGATGGAGGAGATAGCGATTGTGGATGAAATTGTGGTTATGGATGGCTTTTCCAATGATAGTACGGTGAAGGAGGCCTGCAAGGCTGGTGCATCGGTTTACACTCCGGATTCTGCCGGTCCGAAGGTAAACTGCTCTGGTAAAGGGGTTGCTTTATGGAAATCCCAGTTCATAACTTCTGGTGATATTCTGATATTTATCGATTCGGATATAATTGATTTTGATGAGCGGTTTATCTGCGGGCTGCTGGGGCCACTGCTTATGTACCAGGAGTATGATTTTGTCAAAGCGTTCTATAAGCGGCCATTGCTTTTGGGATCTGGAGTATATGAGAATCATGGTGGAAGAGTCACCGAGATTCTGGTGCGCCCTTTGCTCTCTGCATTTATTCCTGAGCTGGCCTGTTTTAATCAGCCATTAGCGGGTGAATATGCCATAAAACGTTCACTATTGGAAACCTTACCAGTTTTTTCGGGGTATGGGGTGGAGATAGGATTGCTGATGGATATCTATTTTTCTCAGGGCTTGTCAAGAGTCGCTCAGGTAGATATGGGACAGCGTTGGCATCGAAACCGCACCGTGGCAGAATTGAGTAAAATGTCTTTTGCGCTTTTAAAGGTGATGATTAGCAGGATGCAAAAACATGGATTGGTTTCCTGGAAGAATGTATCAGATTTTTTAATTATTGCCGAAGGTTCGTCATATAGCAAAGAAGTGTGTGAGGAATCGGAATTGAGCCCAAGAATTAATTTCAGCAAGGAGTGTACATAAATGGATCCTGTTGATCTTCCACTCACTACTTATTTACTGATATTGTTTGGTCTGCTGGCACTTACATTTCTGATTAAGGGACTCAGGATGCCTCAAAGTCATCAGGAGAATCAGAAAGTCCGTTCTCAACTTCGTAAAAAGCTGTTTCTAAAGACTCTCGAGGAGCAGAATGTTTCCACAGATCAGCATACTGATCAGGAAAATTGAACGAATGCGGTAGCTTTTTCTATTTCATAGGATATCATATCAAAAAGGGTTGAAGCTGGAATTGAATCCATATTGAGACTTTTCCAGACGGCTTCCGACATGTTGGGTAACTGATTATCTCCTCCGTAACCAAAGTCTAAAGCCCGTACCAGAATATCTGCACAATGGACAATAGCGGTGGTGGAAAAACACTCCTGAGCCGGCTGTGGGGCATGGTGATATTTAATTGCCTGCTGCAGCATTTGCGGAAGATTCCATCTTTCTGCCAGAGCACCGCCGATTTCCTGATGAGATATTTTGAATAATTGCAGTTCGCTTTCATAAAAAAGCTGCTTGTTCTGGATTGAAAAGGTGTATGCTTCCATGAAGAGTTCCGGAAGATACTGATATAGCAATATTTTTCCTAAATCATGGATCAGTCCTGCAATGAAGCATTCTTCCTTTTTTTTATTGTCTGTGAATCGTGCAATTGATTTTGCGGCAGCGCCACAGGATATCGAATGCATCCAGAACTGTCCGATATCAAAATCGGAGGTGTCATCTGATTTCTTTTTGAACATATCCAGAATAGATGCAGTGAGGACTACATTTTTAACGGTGGAAAAGCCCAGTATTACAATCGCATGTGTAATAGTGCTGATACGTCCGGGAAATCCGTAGAATGCTGAGTTTACCAGTTTTAATACCTTGGCTGCAAGAGCCTGATCCGACGAAATAGCCCGTCCCAGCTCTTCTGCAGAGGTCTTTGGGTTTTGAAGAAGATCGGTAATCTGTCCGATAATGGAAGGCAGGGTAGGAATTGAAGAGAGGTTGACGATCTTCTCCAATATTTTTTTCTGGTCTGGCATTCTTCTCCTATCTGCTGTTTTTTTGTAAACGGTATTGGTATATGGCCACAAAAAGTTTTTCCATTATGGGATTTTCCATTACAGAAGAAAATTTGGATAGCAGATGTTCTTTGAGTTCTTCAGGGGAATTATATACAATACTTGATTCTTCTGTTGACAGCTCTTCTCCTTCGATGTAAACGTAATGGATACCCCAGTTTTTCAGCCTTCTTCCCAGTGCAGCGGTAAGCGCTGTTCCCTTGGAAACAAGCGTGTTACCTGATGAGTTGCAGACTTCTCTGGATAACACCATTCCATCTTCAATATTTTCAACTGCAATTTTTTTCATTTTGTGTGTCCTCTTAATCATTATATCTGGGGTTAAGCAGTTATGCAACAGGATAGTATCAAAGGTCATAGTGGGTTTAATTTTTAAAAAAACATAGACAATTTATTGTTTAACCTTTATACTTTTCAATCAGGTGAAGCTTATGGCGAATTCAAAAAATATATTTTTTGTGTTTCCATTGACAATATCGGTTCTGTTTGTCTGTATGGCAAACGCGCAAAGCCTCTTTGACCAGATCGGTTGGAGAGGCGCTGATATTTCTATAATAACAGGTCTTGTTCTGACTGTTATTTCCGGAGTCGGGATTATGATCCTGATGCATTTACAGGCAAAATTCAGACGACAGAATGAAATAAATAGACGGGCATATCAAATTTTCCAGAAGAATTTAGAAAAAGCGGAATTAAATG
Source organism: uncultured Fibrobacter sp. (assembly GCA_964411655.1). Lineage (GTDB taxonomy): Bacteria > Fibrobacterota > Chitinivibrionia > Chitinivibrionales > Chitinispirillaceae > JAAYPC01. Next base: position 37,044 of record CAYPMS010000008.1, on the reverse strand, counting down.
AAGCTGAAACTGCTAAAATAAAAGAACTTCTTCAGTATGCCAATGTCAGTCATCCACATGTAATATTTCAATCGGCATCAATTTTTGAGAGATGCATCGATGCAGAAGTAAGCTCTTTACTTCAACAGAATGTATCCAGGGATGTTATCGAAGAGCAGGAAGAGATTCTTGGTATGATAAGGAAAAAACTGGGATATGGTTTTCTTCCTTACGAACATCCGCTTATTTCCACCCGAAATCTCGAAGTTGGGCAGAAAGTCTCTGTGATCAATCGAAGGAGTAAGGCTACACTTATACACAATGCCAGAGTGGTGCAAAATAAAGAGTTTTATTTTAGAATTCAGTATGATCCGGAAAAAGAGGAAAGTCTTGGGATACTTGAAGGTCAATCGGTAATGCTTGCATTAGCAAGACAAAGTGACGGTGTGTATGGTGTTCAGGTAGTGATCTGCGGAAAAGATCAATCCACAGTTGATTTCAGACATACTCTTGAGTTGACCAGAAATCAGTTGCGGCAGTATGCCCGGGTAGATATAAACATTCCGGTAAAATTAAGATTGATAAGAAGTGCAAGAGATGAGAGCAGTGTAGGGATTGGCGGATTAATTGAAGGACGTATGGTTGATATAAGCGGTGGTGGTGGATGTATAGTAGTGGAGAAGTCATTAATTCCCGGAGATATTGTTTCTCTTTGTTTTAAGGTCGCCGATAATGTTTTTAGCGGGATTGGGGCCAGAATTCTCAGAGTGAGTCTTCAGGAGATTCATGATGCCACTTTTTACCGGCACAGCCTGCAGTTTATTGATATTGAAACGCCAGTCAGAGAGAAAATAATCAGATTCGTTTTCGAAAAACAGCGTCAGCTTAATCAATGGCGTTGAAGCCTTTGAGTATATTACATTCGATTTGTGGACGGATACTGAATTTTGATAATAAAAAAAATGAAAAAAATGGATGAGGGAAGAGCCACCTGTCTTCAGCAGGGGGGCGTTATATTCAGAGTAATAATTGCGTTTACTACTCTTATTATCATTGGTGTATTAATCTATTCATTGATCCAGAATTATCAGCAGAACGGTCAGGAATACCATCGAAAAGCAATTGAGCTGAGTGAGTATGGAATGCTCATTACATTGCAGAAGATAAATGAGATGCCGTCCTGGCAGGAAGGATATAAAAAAACCAGCTACGAAAGCGGTTTTTTTTCTGTGGAACTCCGACCATATCTTCAGGATCAGACCTTTTATATGACCATTGTTTCCCGGGGGTATATAAACAACGTTACCGAAGAGCGTCAGATAGTGTTAAGGCTTCAGGTAAATGGAACAGATTCCACCTGGGTGCCAGAGCAGATGCATTAAACAATCGTCTTTACCCGAAAATTCCTCAATTTAAACGATTTAATATTGACAGATTTCTGCCTTCATGTTACATGTTAATAGTGTAGGTTTTCTGTAATCAATCCTGAAATAATAAACCAGAGAACCCAGGTATCTTTTAATGAAACTGTTCAGTAAATTCAACTCCCCGAAAGCCACCGTAGGGCTGGATATCGGAAATCATTCTATAAAACTGGTGAAAATAGTTCATCTTAAAGAAGGATATTTTCTGGAGGCAGTGGGAATCAAAGAGCTTCCTGCAGGTACAATCGAAGGAAGCGAAATTAAGAAACGGGATGTACTGATTGAGGCTATAAGTAACCTGGTTAATCAATGCGATCCTTCTATTGTGGAGGTGGTGATTTCCATGTCCGGCCATGGAATCATCTCAGATAAATTTATCTTTAAAATCGATTCCAATGATAATGCAGAAGAGATGATTCTGTGGGAAGCGGGCCAGAGAAGTCCTTTCGATGTGGATGATATCACCCTTGATTACAAGATCCTTCATCGCAACCATGAAACCGGGGAGGTGGAGGTATTGCTTATTGCAGCAAAAAATCAGATCATGCAGAAATATATCGATCTTCTCTATGATACCGGTCTGCGGCCGGTTATAATCGATGTCGATGCTTTCGCTATAAACAACTGCTATGCAATGGAATCATCTGCAAACCCGGACAAGGGGGTTGTTGCTCTGGTAAATATAGGTCACGACCTTACCAATATTACCTTTGTTAAAGATGGGATCTATCATTCCACCAGGGATGTTTCCACAGCGGGTGGATATTTCCACAAAATAGTGCAGCGCAATCTTGGTCTCAACAGTGAAGAAGCTTCTCTGGCATTGAAGGGACGTTTTACCGATTCTATCGATGCCAATAAAGTTATGCAGAGTATCGAGTATGCAGCAGAAGAACTCTCTTCGGGTATCGAACTGGCTTTTTCTTATTTCAAAAGTTCAGAGAAAAATGATAGTATAGATAAGATCGTCTTGTCTGGAGGAGGTGCTTATATTCCGAATATCGAATCTATTCTAGCCCAAAAGCTTCAGATTCAGGTCAGGGTGGCTAATCCCCTGTCATTTCTGCAGTTTGATCCGGGTTTATTTGGGAACATGGCACCACAGAGTTTTTCTGCTCTGCTGACGGTGGCTATAGGTTTGGCTTTAAGAAAATGTGAATGAATAAATGGTAGAAAGAATAGAAATAAATCTGCTGCCTGCCGAATATCGGGTTCACAGGAAAAGCTTCAATCTTGAGAGGGAAGTGGTTTACCCGCTTATCGCACTGGTGCTTACATGTCTGGGGCTGATGTTCTGGAGTGTCAATATTGAAAATACCAAGGGAATATGTGAGAACGAGATAAAGGTCCTTGAGCAGCAAATTGCAATCAATCGTCCAATTCACGAGGAAATTAAAAAACTTCGTTCGGATCAACTGCTCATAGGTGAGAAGATCAGGGCATTAGAACGTATCAGTGTAAATCGTGAAAAATGGGTAAGGCTGATGGAAGAACTCAGCAGCAGACTTCCGGAGTACACATGGCTTATCTCCATAATGGAGGAAAACAGTACTCCGCCTGTAATTCATATAGAAGGGCGGACATTCTCTTTCCCGGAAGTCGCAAATTATATGTCACGTTTAAAGGAAAGTGAATATGTAAATAGTGTTGACCTTTCAAGAATAGAGCAAATCGATCAGAAGAGCAGACTTTTCAGTTTTCATATTTCCTGTAAAATTAATCCTGATGCAAAACTTAGTGCTTATTCTGAAATGGCAAGTCAGGTTTCAGGGGGAAATACACCATGAAAATTTCTTTTAACCTGAAAAACCCCAAGGTAAGAAACCCACTGATTGTGGTTGCTGTTACAGCTGTGATTGCTTTGTTTTGGTATCAGTATTTTTATACCCCTTCAATGGAAAGCCTGGTATCTTTGCAGAAAAAACAGAAAGACAAACAGGACACTTTGCGTACTATCCTTGCCTTAAAGCCTCAACTCGATGTACTCAAGGAGGACCTTGCAAAATCTCAACATAAACTGGATTCGCTCAAATCTATCTTCCCTGACCATAAGGAGATCCCTAAGCTTCTCAGAGAGATTAATGCTGTTGCACGGGCTTCAGGAATTACTACCACCCGTTTCAATCCTCTTCCTGATATCGAGAAGGAGTATTATGTAGAAAACCGGTATAATGTAACTATTGAAGGCGGTTATCATGAGCTTGCTGAATTTTTTGCTTTTCTGGCGAATTTCGCATTGATTATCAATTTGACTTCTGTAAACATTGTAGCCAGTTCGTTAAATTCAGCTCAGCCGCAAGATGAACTTATGGAAACGACAGGCGTGACTGTGGTTTCCTCTTTCGAAATGACCACATTTTCATCGAAAAGATAACTATGTGCAGGAAATGCAGAAAAAACCGGATACTTGTGCTGCAATGGCTGATTATCAATACTGTTTTACTTTCGGCCTTTTCTGTATTTGGAGCACCCTCTGTTTCTGATCTGGCTGTGGTAGCAGGTTCCAGAGGATTGGCGATCTCTATTACATCTGATTGTGCTTCCAGTACTCATCTTCTAAAGAAGAATAATTCTTCTGTTACTATTCTGATCAAAGGCTGTACATATAAGGAAAATTTGGTCAATTTTGACAAGTTTCAGTCGGATGCTGCTCTTAAAAGTATTTCCATAGAAAACAGGAAAGAAGGTGTTGAACTCAATATTGCCCTTCGCACTTCAGCAGACTCCATTATCAGATCACAATCAAAGGGAAATACCTGGATGGCACTGCTTTCCAGTAAACCTTTTGCTCCGTTAAAATTTAGTCTGTCAGATTTGGATTCCAAACAAATGACAAATCCGGCTCAATTGGTGGATGAGCATAGTCTTTCATCCTCTAACCTGCGAAATATCCGTTTATTTAACCGCGATAATATCTGTGAACTGTATTTTGATTTCAATACCGCAGTAAACTGTGATATAAAACGTAAAGAAGATACTTTATTGATAAAGTTCAACAATGCCGGCAGTGCAATCAATTCGACTTTTTTTGATTTACCGGAGGGAACTGTTTTTAAAAGTATAAAACTGGACCAAACCAAAGCCGGAAACAAGCAGTTATTGTGGGCAAGAGTCATTCTGAATCGCGATATCAACAATTCAGCCTTCAATATCTTAAGTAAAACCGGCCCGGGCCTTTCTCTGTATACAACACTAAAGAATGAACGGAAAGCAGTTTTATGGAATTCTTTGGATGGGATGGAGCTTGGTTATGATTTCTACAAAATGCCAGTTTATGAAATTGACATGAAATCACTTGAAAGACAGATTCAAAATGACCGTTGTATACCTTTTACACAAAACCTGCTCTTTTCGATACAGGAGAGAAATAAAGAGATGATAGCTCAATCGCCACAGCCGTTGGAGGGAGTGATTCAGAAAACGGAGGATCAGGAAAGCAGTTACTTGTCTTCGGGTATTAAGACAATGCAGCAGATACAGACCGATTCTTTAACCCAGCTGAGAGTGAATCTCGGTTCGGAAATACCTCTCCCTTTGGATAATGAATTGTCAGAGACTGGATTGGCTGATACAATCTTTGATGGAAGATATAAGAATATGATCCGTTATCATCGCAAGGGTCGTGATCCATTTTTACCATATATCAGCAGTGTTGAATCGGATCTGGGATTGCCGCTTGTTGAAAACCTTCGTCTGGTAGGGATCCTTTATGATAACAGAGATCGGATTGGTTTGCTGGAGGATAAAAAGAATGATAACCGTCCATTTACTTTGAGAGAGGAAGACCGGGTAGAAAGAGGAAAAGTATTAAAAATTTACAGAGACAGAATCGTGTTTCTGATTACAGAATATGGTATTTCACGATCGGTTACTTTGCGCCTCACAAATAATTCACTACATCAGGAAGTGGGGATACGATGAACTTAACAGTTGTTTTAAGAATCAATTTCATAATTATGCTCTGTTTAATTGGCTTTGAAGCTAATGCCCAGTCCTCATCCCGGAGAAATAACGAAAAGAAAATAGATCTCTTCGAAGTGCACAATGCAGAGATCCATTCAGTATTCAAGCAGCTCAGTGCATTCAGTGGAGTTGATATTATAGCAGGGGAAACGGTAAAAGGTACGACATCACTTTCTGTTTCAAACAAGAGCTGGAGAGAGATACTGACTATTATATGTCGCATAAATAATCTGGCTGCGGTCGATGAAGGCACATACTTTTATGTACTTCCTGCAGAGCAGTTGAACAAAAGACAGCAAAATGAAAACCCTTCGTCTGGGACTCTTCTGGAAATAGGTGATTTAAAGCGGGAGATTGTACGGATTTTGCATATTCCTGCAACTGAGATGAAGAAATCGATTGAAGAACTTTTATCTTCCAGAGGAAAAATTACGGTGGTAGAGCATACAAATGCTCTCATCATCTACGATACAGAAGAGAATGTGAACCAAATTAAGTCGATGATTTCACAACTGGATGTGGAAACTGCTCAGATCTCCATTTCATGCAAGATAATAGAGGTGAGTTCAGGCGCCATTCAGAGGATGGGAGTGCATTGGGGATATACCGATCCTGCAAGTAAAGTGGAGGGTGTACATATACCGGAAAAAACCAATATTATATCCGGAGCTTTGGAACGGATAAGTTATGGCGTGATCAGTCCGGAAAAATTTGATGTTACTCTCGAATATCTGTTTAATGATAATAAGGGAGAGATAGTTGCACAACCACAAATTACAACCCTGGACAATAAGGAAGCCAGGATATTTATGGGACAGCAGGTGCCGGTTAAGTACCTGGATGAGGCAGGCAATACGGTTGTTCAAATGGTAAATGCTGGAACTGAATTGGTCGTTAAACCTCACATCTCAGGAAACGGTCGCATATTGCTTGAATTGAGTCCAAGAAAAGAGTCCTATACCCTTCAGGATGGAGTTCCTATAATTAACGAACAAAGTGCTTCAACCAATGTGGTTGTTTCTAATGGTGAAACGGTGGTGATTGCCGGTCTGACTTCTAATGAGACGCAAAAAAACGAATCAGGGATCCCTGTGCTTAAAAATATTCCTCTTTTAGGCAATCTGTTTAAAAAATCCGAAAAAAGCTTAGAAAAAAAAGATTTGGTGATTTTTGTGACTCCCTTTATAATTCAACAGAGTTTAAGTGCAGCATCAGAGAAGAACTAATAATTCCAGATGTTTTCAGGTATGGTAAAAAATTGAACTCACAATTATAATTGCCACTATTTGAACTGACCATCCGATTGCACATACTGCGACAGCTCGCCAGGTAGAGGAATAATCTAGTGCCTGACGAACAGCTACAATCATTGCAGCGAGCATCCAGATGGAAGAAACGAAGAAGGCCATGAATCCTATTATTGGTATTACCCCCAGAATTCTTATTATACCAGGAGCACTGGAGAAGCCGATAGTTCTGAGAAGCTGTCCGTAATCAGCTTCAGTTTGAGGTTCAGGAAGAATTCTGGTGCCTATAAGAAAGGTTAAAAAGGACCACACAAACCAGCCAGCAAGAGCAGTAGCTGTTCCCCATAAGATTCCACGAGGACCAATCTGTTGAACAGTTCCAAAACCTGCTGCCAGAGAAGAGATGACCACCACCAGCATAGCAGGAAGCAGGGCTGTCGAGTCGGCTTCAACCTCTTCATAAAGAGAAATATCCAGTTTTGATGCCCTGATTATTCTTTGTAAAAATATAGACATACTGATCCCATGCCAATGTTTCAGATCGTCTTTTATTTGTGGAATGCAAGAAGTATGCCAGCAGCTTCAATGAAAAAAGTCTTCAGACCTGTCTAAAAGCTGATGTATTCAGGTTTCCCCTTCTGCATTGGCATAAAAGATGGATTTCATTAAATATCAGTGTTTTAGCTTTTATCTGGTGTTTAATTTTCGGATAAGCTAAGGGATTGAAAAAAATAAAATATTTATCATTGACTGCATGGGGTAGATATTGTATACTCTTTTGCATATTAGTAGCATATATTGTGGTTTATTCACCTTCACCCTATTCGTTAGGAGTTAATTGATGATTTCGACAATCCGTAAGCGAGATGGAAAACTGGTTCCTTATGATAACTATAAGATCGCTAATGCAATTTTTAAGGCTGCATCGGCAGCAGGAGCAAAAGACTTCGGATTGGCACTGTATCTGGCTAAGAATGTGGAAGATGCTATCGGTCACAAATTTCATCCCAATTCTATCCCGGCAGTTGAAGAGATCCAGGATATCGTAGAAAAGGTTTTAATTGAGCAGGGACACGCCAGAATAGCTAAGGCCTATATTCTTTACAGAGAACAGCACCGGCGGCTACGCAGTACAAAAGATCTGGTTCTGGACATAGCTAACACAATGGATGGTTATCTTCAGAAGGAAGACTGGCGGGTGAAGGAAAACTCCAATGTGAACTACTCTCTTGGTGGTTTGATTCTTCACAACAGTGGTGCCATAACAGCTAATTACTGGCTGGAAAACATCTATAACCATGATATCTCCTCTGCGCACAGAAACGGTGATATTCATATCCATGATTTATCTATGTTTTCTGGATATTGCGCCGGTTGGTCATTACGGCAGCTTATTTCTGAAGGCTTGGGAAAAGTTAAGGGTAAGATATCCTCCAGACCCCCAAAACATTTATCGACTCTTATTCAACAGATGGTAAACTTTCTGGGTATTCTTCAAAATGAATGGGCCGGGGCACAGGCTTTTTCCTCCTTTGATACCTATCTGGCACCATTTGTTCGGGCAGATCGGCTCTCTTATACAGAAATCAAACAACATATTCAATCTTTCGTATTTGGAGTTAATACCCCATCAAGATGGGGATCTCAGGCTCCTTTTACCAATATTACCCTTGACTGGGTGGTTCCGGAGGATTTACGTGATCAGCCGGCGATTGTTGGTGGAGTGACACTTGATAATACTTATGGAGATTATCAGCCTGAGATGGATATGATCAATAAAGCGTTTCTTGAGGTTTTAATCGAAGGGGACGCTGATGGGCGGGGCTTCTCTTATCCTATTCCAACTTACAACATAACCAGAAATTTCAACTGGGATAGCGAAAATGCAGGACTTCTTTTTAAAATGACCGGAAAATACGGGACACCATATTTTCAGAATTTTGTCAATTCATCGTTGAACCCCAGCGATGTACGTTCGATGTGCTGCAGGTTGCAATTAGATAAGAGAGAGCTTCGCAATAGAGGTGGTGGTCTATTTGGTTCCGATGAGTTTACCGGTTCGATAGGTGTGGTAACCATCAATCTTCCCAGAATAGGTTACTTGTCTGCAACCAAAGAGGAATATTTTCGCCAGCTGGATCATTTCATGGATATCGCAAGAGATTCACTGGAGATCAAAAGAAATGTGATAAGTAAATTGATGGATCAGGGACTTTTCCCCTATACCCAGAGATATTTAAGGCACTGGAATAATCATTTCTCAACTATTGGCCTTATCGGCATGAACGAATCGACACTCAATTTCATGGGTAAAAGCCTGGTTGAATCACAAGCCAGGGAGTTTGCCAAAGAGGTACTTTTATATATGCGCCAGAGGCTGGTTAAGTATCAGGAAGAAACTGGACATCTGTACAATCTGGAAGCTACCCCCGGAGAAGGAACTTCATACAGACTGGCTAAAATCGATAGAGAAAAATTCTCCCGTATGATAATTCCCGGTGAAAATAATCCTTTTTACACTAACTCCACTCAACTTCCGGTAAATGCGACTGATGATCTCTTTGAAGCTCTTGAATTGCAAAATGATATTCAGAAACTTTACACTGGAGGAACTGTATTTCACGCTTTTATCGGTGAATCGATCGATGATGTTGAAGTTTGTAAAAAACTGGTAAGAAGAATTGCTGAAAACTTTGAAATTCCATATTTCACCATTTCTCCAACCTTCTCAATCTGCAGCAACCACGGGTACATTAAAGGTGAGCACTTCTCATGTCCGAACTGCTCGGAGGAAACAGAGGTGTATTCACGTATTGTAGGATATTACAGACCGGTGCAAAACTGGAATAATGGCAAGAAATCGGAATTCAATCTTCGCAAAACATTTCGCAATTTCCAGTCGGGCTCCTCTGTTTGCCATCCGGTTATTGATGCTACCATTATTAATAAGGAAGTTGCATGTCCGGTGGTTTCAAAGGAATAATCGGCTGGCAGAAAACCTCTTTTATTGATTATCCGGGGACGGTTTCGACCGTCCTTTTTTTTGAGGGCTGCAATTTGCGCTGTCCGTATTGTCATAATCCGGATATTGTATTAGGGAAACTGCCTCAAATACCATGGACCGATGTTCAATCCTTTCTTAACAGGAGAAAAACACTTATCGAAGGAGTCGTGCTCAGTGGGGGAGAACCTACTCTGCATGCTTTCATACCTGATCTGGTAAGGGAGCTTCGTGAGAGCGGTTTTAAGATAAAGATTGACACAAATGGAACTAATCCTGAGATGGTTATTAGATGTAAACCTGATTATCTGGCTCTGGACATTAAAACCGATCCGCTAAGGTATGTTGAATTGGGGTGCAGGGATCCAGAGTTTGAGAAGAAACTGCTGAATGCAATTGAGATTGTCAAAAAAATGGGTTCTTCTGCTGAAGTACGGATAACAATGGCTTCCCCGTTTGTTGATGAGAATGTGGTTCACAAAATTGCAGAGATGCTTACCGGAGTACAAAAGGTGTTTCTGCAGCCGCTTAAATTAACAAGTGCAGTTCTGGACAGCTCATTTGGACCGCAAAACGTGATACCAACCGAACAGATAAGATTTTTCAGAGATATTATTGCTTCGGTTGCAGGGAGTTGCGTTATAAGAGGAGAATAACGGTTAACAGCCGGCTCGTCATAAGGCCCCATTTATCTTTCTTCAGAACGACATTGCCATTGTAATCAAAAATATCGACTCCGAATTTTTTTTGTCTGTGTTCTGTTATTTTCAATCTGATAAATCCAGCTTTCCCGTTATTGCCCTTTAATGCTGAAACGCTCGATTCAGCCAGCCATCATTTTATAACCGCTCGATTTGCAGGTATCGCTTTTCTCGTGTTATTCTGAATTTCTGGTAATGGATCAGAATATTATCAGAAGTCATTTATTCTGCGCACTATAGCAAAGATGTCTTAACCTAACCTATTTCAGCAGAATGTGGTACTCTATCGGAAAAGAGCTGAACAGTATTGATATTTTTGCTCTTTAAAAGAGCAACAAGATCTTCAAATGCTTTACCAACCATCATAGGATCATGTGCATCCGAGCCCATGGTCACCGGAACATTGTAAAGCTGGATCTGATCAATGAGGAACATGAAAGGGTCAAAGGGTTCAGCAGAGCTGCGTGCTCTTGACCAGATATAGCCATTTGCATTGATCTCGATACAGCGGTTGAGTTGCGCTGCTGTAAATACAGTCTCCGCGATTTCCTGAAGGATGTTGTCATGAGCACTAAGTGGATATGCCACATGCCGCCAGATAAAATCCAGATGCGCCAGAGAATCACAGAAGGGTGATTGCAGTGCAGAACGGGCGAGTCTGAAATACTCTTTATACAAAGGAAGTGTCTCAGTGCGTTTGGAAAAAGAAGAGATGTGTTCCCAGTTGAATTTGGGCATACAATGAATTGAACAGAGAATAAAATCGAATTTGAAGTTATCAATAAAAGGCTGAAGCAGTTCCTCTGCACCTTCGATATAGTCGACTTCGAGGCCGATTTTTATAGAGATTTCTTTACTGAAAATTTCCTGTAAATCAGAGATCTCTGAATAGTAACGACCGATATTTTTTTCATCCATCCCCCAGTCCCAATACCGGCATCTCTGACTTTTACTCAGATAATATCTACCCAGATGATCAGAAAATCCGATTTCGTGTAAACCTGAGTAGATGGCTGAATGCACATACTGAATTATTTTGCCGTGAGCATGACCACAATAAGGGGTATGCACATGATAATCTGCCAGCATCCCCTGATCCCTATACTGTCAGCTCATAATTGCCGGCTTTACCAAATGCAGCAGCGCGTTCCAGCAATGGATCGATATATTCGGCAATAAATTCTTTGACCTGAAAAGGGGCTCTCCCCACAAAATCTGAAACATTAAGCAGGTTTTGCAGATCGCTTTTTGACAGGCCGAAAAGCGGATCAGAAGCTATCCTGTCCAGAAGATCATTGGGCTTTCCTTCCATTTTTACCAGACGGGCAGATTCCATGGAGTGTATCCTGATATGTTCGTGTAACTCCTGACGGTCTCCACCTTTTTTTACACCTGCCATTATTATGGATTCGGTAGCCATAAAAGGAAGCTCTTCATTTATATGTTTTTGAATTACATTCGGATATACAACCATACCATCGGAAATGTTATCAGCGATCAAAACCGATGCATCTGCAGCCAGAAACATTTCAGGAATAGAAAGCCTTTTATTTGCAGAATCATCCAGAGTACGTTCAAACCACTGTTCTGCTGCAGTCATGGCCGGAGATTGATTCAGTGAGATAATATAGCGGCATAATGAGGTTAATCTCTCCGATCTCATGGGGTTACGTTTATAGGCCATGGCGGATGAGCCGATCTGGCCTTTTTCAAAGGGTTCCTCAATCTCTTTGAGATGCTGCAGGAGGCGGATGTCATTAGCCATCTTGTGAAGAGATTGAGCCAGGTTGCAGAGAAGCGAGGCTGCCTGATAATCCAGTTTGCGGGTATAGGTCTGGCCAGTAACCGGAATTACCCGTTTAAAGCCCATTTTTTCAGATACCATAATATCCAGCTTCTTTACTTTCTCATGATCGCCTTCAAAAAGCGAAAGAAAACTGGCTTGAGTACCGGTAGTACCTTTGACACCACGGAAAGGAAGTATCGAGAGAAACTGCTCAATCGCTTCAAAGTCCAGTAATAAATCGTACAGCCACAGACATGTGCGTTTTCCCACGGTAGTCAGCTGGGCTGGCTGAAAATGGGTAAAGCCAAGAGTTGCCAGATCTGCATGTTTGATTGCGAACTCTTTGAGTTTATTGATGAGTCCAGACATGCGGCTGAGAATCAGCTTCAGACCATCACGAATCTGTATCAGATCGGTATTATCACCAACGAATGCACTTGTGGCACCCAGATGGATTATTGGTTTTGCTTTGGGGCAGCAAGTTCCGAAAGTGTAGACATGAGCCATAACATCATGTCTGGTTTTTGCTTCATAGGTGCGAGCCAGGTCAAAATCTATATCGTATATGTGAGCTTTCATCTCTTCGATCTGCTCATCAGAGATCGCAAGTCCAAGCTCTTTTTCACATTCAGCCAGAGCCACCCACAGTTTCCTCCAAGTGGAAAATTTATTTATTGGGGAGAAGATGTAGGACATGTCAGCTGATGCATAACGTTCAAGCAGCGGGTTCTGATACTCTTTCAGGGAATCTTGACACATTGAGCAATCCTTCCATTTTTTACGTTAATCCTTTTTAATATACAATTTGCCCTGATTGGTATCTGCCATGGACTTATATTCGGAGCAGCTGAAACCAAACTGCTATGAAGCTTATTTTCCTTGTAAAAGAAATCAGGGATCTATTTCAGGTTATTGATGATAAAAACCGATATTGCAGATTGTATTTTTTCTTCATTTATTAACTGCAGAAATCAGACAATTCTTGAAATAAGACTTGAAAGAGTTCTCACTCATAGTTATTTTCTCTTATTGAGAAAGCAGATCCATCCAAAATGCATTAAGCGGGGTGAATATGAAAATTCAGATGGTAAAGATTCTCTTTGTCGTTCTGGTCACCATTTTTATGGTATCAGCTCAATCTGTTGAGGAAATTATGGCTTCTGGACAGCAATTACTGGAGCGAGGCGCTTACAGTGAGGCGGTGACCGCTTTCAGGCAGGTCACAAGCAGAGAGCCTTACAATTTCGAAGCCCAATATAACCTGGGGTACGCATATCTTGGGTGGGGAAGATACTCCAATGCAGTTGAAGAATTTAAAAAAGCTATGCGAATTCAAAATCGTAATTCTGCTTTGTGGTGCAATCTGGCAATCGCTTATGAACAGTTGGGACGAACCCAGGATGCGATTAATGCTCTTTATCAGGCAGTACAGCTGGATCCTCAAAACATTACCGCACGTATGAATCTGGCAACTTCCTACGCTAATGCCAACCATTATAAAGAAGCGATCGCCCAGTACAAGCAGGTTATCTCCATCGAAGGTGTGCATGAAGACGCTCTGGTTAATCTTTCCAAATGTCTTATTGCGACAGGCAATTATGAAGAAGCCAAAAAATATCTTAAGCAGGTAAATGTCGCAAATCCCAAAAATGGAAGCGCTCATTGGGAATTGGGTAATATTTACTGGAAAAGAGACAAGGATATTGATAAAGGTATAGCTGAATACAAACTTGCAATATCGGTTGAACCTGAAAATGATGAACTCTACGATAATCTGGCTCTGGCCCTGGAAGAAAAAGGCAATAAAGAGGAGGCTCTGGAAATTTGGAAAAAATGCATGGCATACTGCTCAGATGCCCTGCGTAAAGAAAAGATTCAGGACCGTATCGATCGGCTGCAATATGGTGCAAAACCAGGAACAGAATCTAATGGACCGGCAATGAAATTGACCACCAAAAATCAGATAGATGAGTTGAAAAAAGAACTTCGTAATGAAGATGAAGGTTCCCGGCAGCGGATAGATGCCGCACCTGTCAATATTATGGATGATCTGAATGACCTTAATGATGAAAAGGAAGTTAAGCCTCTTGATCTGAAGGATGAAGCAAAGAAGAGGGCTAAAAAGTAATTTCTTTTGTTAAACTATAACTCATATCGGAATTATCTCAAGAAAAGATTCGGGAAGCCGGTACTGAAAATCCCGATAAATGGTGGGTTCAATTGTCCAAACAGAGATGGCACCAAAAGCGAAACCGGGTGCTATTTCTGTGATAACCTTTCATTCAGTCCTGCCGTTAGAAACATTTGTTCTCCAGTCGAACAGTTAAAATCCGCTATAAACAGAGCACCTGGATTTGACCTTTTTATCCCTTATCTTCAACCTTATTCCAATACCTACGGAACAGTCAGTTTCCTCAGATCTGTTTATGAACCCCTGCTGGAAACACCCAAAGTCATAGGACTTGCTCTTGGCACACGTCCGGACTGTTTTACAGATGAAATATATGGGTATCTTAAGGAATTGTCTGCCCGTACTTTTATGAGCATTGAGCTTGGGCTTCAGAGCTCTCATGACTGTACCTTGACATTGATTAACCGTCATCATACATTTGCCGAATTTGTCAGCACAGTTGAAAGGCTGGCAAATTACGGAATTGAAATTGTTGTGCACGTCATGCTGGGGTTGCCTGGAGAAACTGCTGAAATGATGGCTGAAACTGCCCGGAGACTCTCTATGTTACCGGTCTCCGGTATTAAAATTCATCAGTTGATGGTAGTTGAAAATACCAGAATTCACCAGTGGTATGAGAATAAGACATATACACCACTTTCCATAGAAGAGTATGCGGGTTTACTGGGAGACTTTCTTTGTCGTTTACGGCCTGATCAGTACATTCATCGTATAATGGCAGATTCAAAGCCTGAATTCGGGCTTATAGCTCCATCCTGGAGTGCAGAGAAAAACCGATCAATAAATTATCTGCATGAATACTTGAAAAAAACAGCAATGGTTCAGGGCTCTTATTACAGGCAACAAAACGGGCTATTGAACAAAATAAGCTAAATCATTTTTAGTTTTTTCATTTTTCTCCAAACCGTGGTTCGATCAATACCCAGCCGACGTGCTGCTTCAGACTGGTTCCCATTGCTTTCTTTAAGCACAGCCATAAATATCTCATCGGTAAGGGGAGGCCTTTTCTGATAATAATAGTCTGGTATGGACTTCACGTCCTGATGTCCCGGTATGCAGATGCTTTTGCGGAGCTCCACTTTACGAATCTCCAGGGGCAGATCGAAAATGTCTATCCGGGAACCCTGACAGGTGACAAATGCGTGTTCGATAGCATTTTCCAGTTCTCTGATATTTCCCGGCCAGCAGTAATCCATCATGGTTATTGCTGCTTCATGAGTAAGCCCCTGGATCGATTTACCTGTTTCAAGGTTGAATTTGTTTATGAAATGCTCTATCAGCGGACCTATATCTTCTTTACGGTCACGTAATGGCGGAATATGGATTGGAAACACTTTGAGACGATAATACAGATCCTCTCTGAAGGTTCCTTCGGCAACCAGTTTGCGAAGATCGCGGTGGGTAGCTGCAATTATCCTTACATCTGCTTTGCGGGTAATATTTTCACCAACTCTTTCAAACTCCTTTTCCTGTAAAAAACGTAATAGCTTTACTTGAATCAGAGGCGAGAGTTCCCCGATTTCATCCAGAAAAAGAGTTCCTCCATCAGCCATTTCAAATCGTCCTGCCTTGTCCCTGACTGCTCCTGTGAATGATCCTCTGGCGTGTCCAAAAAGTTCACTTTCCAGAAGCGTTTCAGGAAGTGCCGAACAGTTTAGCTTTATGAATGGACCTTTATTGCGGGGACTGTTCTCATGAGTCGCTAAAGCTGCCAGTTCTTTTCCGGTCCCGGTCTCTCCTGTAATCAGTACGGTCGCATTTGAGGAAGCTGCAAGTTCGATAAGCCCAAAAAGATCCTGAATCTTTTGGCTCTTTCCTACAATTTTGCCGAATTGCTTCTTTTGTGTGTTGTGCTGTTCCAATTGGTGAAGTTTCTGTTCTGTTTTTTTCAGAACTGAAATATCGGTAATGGTCTCTACTGCTCCCAGGATTTTCCCTTCATTATCTTTCAGTACCCGGGCATTTTTTAATACAGGTATACTTTTGCCTGACCGGTGAAGAAGCGAGCATTCGGTGTTAATGATTTCTCCTTTTGAAAAAAGGTTACACTCAGGTGGAGGATTGCAGATCTCTTTCATTAACGAACAGCACTTTTGCCCCAAAATCTCTTCTGAGCTCTTTCCGGTCATTTTTTCCAGAGCTTTATTGCAGTAACGGATAGTTCCTTGCTCATCAGTAAGAAAAAGGCCTTCTGCAAGGGTTTGGAGAATCAATTCCAGACATTGTGCGGAAAACTGATTATCGCTGAGGCATTGCATTTTTTCTTCCTCCCGTTGCAATAGAGATGTTGCACTGTTGCAATGCAATATACTATCCAAGAATATCGATATACAAATTCTTCAAAAAAGAGCCGGTTAGGCTGATTCAAATTGGTATAGCTATTGCATAACATGCTGATGGAAAAGAAACTTATGCAATATAAAGGAGGCTTTTATGGCAGCAGCAACATCGGATGCTACTTTTAAAAAGGACGTTATTGACTCTGATCTGCCTGTTCTGGTGGATTTCTGGGCTCCCTGGTGTGGACCGTGTCGGATGGTGGGGCCGATTATAGACAGAATAGGTGAAAAGATGGCTGGAAAAGTTAATGTGTTTACTCTAAATGTCGATGAAAATCCGGTGATATCAAGCCGGTATGGTATTACCGGTATTCCTACAGTGTTAATATTTCGTAAAGGGCAGGTGGAAAGGGAATTTGTGGGGGTACAGCCGGAGCAGGTTTATTTGAATGCACTGGAAGGTTGATTTTTTGGCCTTGATGAGGTGTGGAGAGGGCATCTTATCTTGCGCATTAAGTGGTTTTAATTTGTTAAGCGCATCGGGTGGAAAAACGGACTGCTTTTCTCCACCCTTTTTTTTAAGGTTTAGTCTGATGGGGTAACAGATGAAAAAGATTTTGGTCATAGGCGGAGTCGCAGGAGGAGCCAGTTTCGCTGCACGTATGCGAAGGCTTGATGAGACTGCACAGATAATCATGTTCGAAAAAGGGGAGTACATCTCTTTTGCCAATTGCGGTCTTCCTTACCATATCGGAGAAACTATTAAAAACAGGGATGATCTGTTGATTTCCAAACCAGAACAGTTTAGTGCGCGTTTCAGGGTGGATGTCAGGATTAAATCCGAAGTGACTGCAATAAATACGGTTAAAAAAACAGTCACTGTAAAATCTGATAGGACAATTTATGAAGAATCATACGATTATCTGGTACTATCTCCAGGTGCAGAACCAGTGTGGCCACCCGTGGCAGGGATCAACAGCAGGCATGTTCATACTTTACGCACCTTACCAGATATGGATCTAATCAAAGAAAAAGTTGACAGTGGTAAAATCCGAAGAGCAGCCGTTATCGGGGGGGGGTTTATCGGACTGGAGATGACTGAGAATCTTAGACACCGTGGTTTGGAGGTCGTTCAAATCGAACTGATGGATCAGGTTTTTGCCCCTGCAGATCGGGAAATGGCTCAGATTCTTCATCAACATCTTAAGATTAATGGTATCCGCTTATTGCTTGAAAATGGAGCACGTGCTTTTGCAGACAAAGAAGATGGAACTCTGGACATTACACTTAATAACGGCGAAATTTTAAATGTGGATATGGCGATTCTGGCGATCGGAGTGAGGCCTGATACCAGTTTTGTAAAGAAAGCTGGAATAGAGGTTAATGAACGGGGTGCCATAATCGTGGATAAGCATATGAGAACAAATATTAAGGATATCTATGCGGTGGGTGATGCGGTTGAGGTTACTGATCTAGTCTCCGGTCAGAAAGTACATATTCCACTTGCAGGTCCTGCAAATCGTCAGGGCAGAATCGTTGCTGATAATATAAGTGGTAAGGAAACGGTTTACAGAAATACTCAGGGTACTGCTATCTGCAAAGTTTTTGATCTCACTGCCGCGGTCAGTGGAATAAATGAGAAAACGGCAAAAAAACTGGGAATAGCTTACCTTAAATCTTACACCCATTCTTCAAGTCATGCCGGATATTACCCTGGTTCCTATCCCATGTCTATAAAGATATTATTTGCTCCTGATAACGGAAGACTTCTTGGTGCGCAGGTAATCGGGAAACTGGGAGTAGACAAGAGAATCGACATATTTGCTACTGCAATAAGACATGGATTAACCGTTCACGATCTCGCAGAACTTGAACTCTCATATGCACCACCTTATGGCAATGCCAGGGATGCTGTTAATATCGCAGGATTTGTTGCTGAAAACATTCTGAATAACACATCAAAGGTTGTTTATCCTGAGGATATTGAGCGGATGCGAAAAAACTGTACGCTGCTTGATGTTCGCTCGGAAATTGAGCATGAACAGGGTTCTATAAGCGGTTCCTTAGTCATTCCTCTGGAGCAACTCAGGGATAGACTTGATGAATTGGATAAGGGAAAACCTGTACTGGTTTATTGTCAAATCGGACTGCGGGGGTACATTGCAGCACGTATTCTGACCCAGAATGGTTTTGAAGCTTACAATCTTTCCGGCGGATATAAAACATACTCCACATTTAGTGATAGTGAGCCGGATACTAAATGCTTTGGACCGGTTAACAAGTCTTTATGTTCTTCACCGGATTCAAACCGCAACAAAATTGGTGCTACAGTGCTAATAGACGCATGTGGATTGCAGTGTCCGGGGCCAATCATGAAACTCAAAGAGACAATGGATAAAATTCAGGAAGGAGAGACTGTACAGATAAAGGCTACTGAGCAGGGTTTTGTGACTGACATCCCTTCATGGTGCAGCAGAACCGGAAATTCTCTCCTGAGCTTGTCAAACAGTGATGGAGTATATACTGCGCTTGTGAAAAAGGGCAGTTCTTTGGGTGATTATAGAATTGAGGAAGCGAAAAAAAACAGTAAAACGATAGTGGTGTTTTCCAATGATTTCGATAAAATGATGGCTGCTTTTATTATTGCCAACGGGGCTGCTGCGATGGGGGCTCAAGTCACCATGTTCTTTACATTCTGGGGATTGAACCTGTTGCGTAAGAATGAAAAAATTTCGGTAAAAAAGAATATAGTTGAGAAAATGTTTGGGTTGATGATGCCCAGAGGTGCTTCAAAAGTTAAACTGTCTAAAATGCATATGGCGGGAATGGGTACCTTTATGATACAGCAGGTTATGAAACACAAAAACGTATACTCATTATCCAGGCTTATTGATGAGGCAAGGAAAAACGGCATAAAATTTGTGGCCTGTTCTATGTCCATGGATATCATGGGAATTAAAAAAGAGGAGCTTATTGATGGAGTAGAGATAGGGGGAGTGGCAAATTATCTGGAGAAAGCGGATCAGTCCAATTACAATCTATTCATTTAAAAAAAATCAGGGCTTCTGGTTTATCAGAAATAATGTATTAGTATGTTTTGTTTTTCTTGCAGAAAAAGTGTTGTGGCAAATTAACAGAGGAGTTGTTTTAAAAATGCCCAGGGCCGGAATCGAACCGGCACCCCGTTTTCACAGGAACGGATTTTAAGTCCGCAGCGTCTACCTATTCCGCCACCCGGGCGCTTAAAAAACAGTTACTTAATATGGGTTAAGAATCTTTTAAAGGCAAGAGAAAAAAACAATGGGGGATATCCGGGAAGTGATATCCGCCCAGGATTTTTTTAGAATCAGATAATTTTTTCTTTCAACAGTTTTTCAACTGCTTTATACAAATTTGATTCCAGTGGATAGCCATTGTGTTTGATCTTTGTTTTGATTTCCTCTACCAGTTCGATTCTAACTTCTGGAATCGAGTTAACCGCTTCTGTTAATTTCTGAAGACTCTGTGATGCTTCAGAAAACTCCACCTGCTCGCTTGGAACAGCCGCCATTTTTCCCGGGGCTGACTTTCTGCCGCTAGTTGCGGAAGTTTCTAAAGGTTTGGCCCCGTAAGCTGCACTAACCGATTTAATTTGCATAAGCTTACCTGCCTTTCTTTGATAGGGAGTTTCTTCCTTCCCTGGAAGTGTTTCCGTCCCTGGAGTTTCTCCCTATGATCCATTATTAATATCGGTAACGTTTTAGAAATTCTTGAGATAAAAGTTTGATAGGAGGTTGGGATAAATAGATAAAAGGAAGATGTAAGAATAAATCTGCTAAAGGTCTATAACCAAAATGGTGATATCGTCATCAGGAACTGCGGTATCTCCGCTGAAGGTCTTCTGGTCAAAAAGTATCAGATCCACAGTTTGTTCGGGTGGAACATCCAGAGTCTTAAAGCAACATTTAGTAAGTCTTTCAACTCCGTACATCTCTTCAGACTTGTTTTTTGCTTCGATAAGTCCATCGGTGTAAAGCACCAGACGAATATTTCCGGGAATATAGTTTATCTGGCTTTCCGAGAGCATCATATCTGGAAATACTCCCATAAACAGTCCATCTGCTTTGATACGGGAACAGGTCTTGGCTGATCGATCAAAAAGGAGTATAGGGCAGTGGCCGGCTGAAGTGTAACGGATCTTATGATCAGTAGTATCAAGAATAGCATAGAAAATGGTGACAAAATTATCGGTTTTTACCTCGGACAAAAATATCTGGTTTATCTTTTCCAGAGTTTTTTGAGGTGATTGTTCATTGGCAGCGAAAGTCTTAAGGAGAATTTTGGCCATGGACATGATCAGTGCAGATGCTACTCCATGTCCACTTACATCGGCTACAACCAACCCGAAGACTCCCGGAGTAATACTGAATACATCGTAGTAGTCTCCGCCGACCGCATCTGCAGATAAATAGCGGGCTCCCAGGGAAAATGCGGAGGTGTTTCCAAGATCTCGGGGCAGCAGGCCTTGCTGAATTGTGCGAGCGTGCTCAAGGTCACTTCTGATTTTTGCCTGTGCCAGTTGCAGATCGTGGTTTACCAGTTTAAGTTTATGGTTTGCCTGCTGGAGACCGATATTCGCCTGGTCAAGATCATTAAGAATGCGGAAGTTTTCAATTACTATGCCTGCCATATTCAATA
This sequence comes from uncultured Fibrobacter sp., assembly GCA_964411655.1. GTDB lineage: Bacteria > Fibrobacterota > Chitinivibrionia > Chitinivibrionales > Chitinispirillaceae > JAAYPC01. The sequence goes on along the minus strand of CAYPMS010000008.1, from coordinate 15,796 downwards.
TCGCAGTCAAAGTAGTAATATTATCACTGGAAATTGGAATATTACTGGAGTTCCGGTCCATCCATAAAACACCTTCTGCCTTGAAGCAGGAACAGAAGATGCAGTTTGAGCGTCTTTGGTTTTCGGATTCAGCCTGATTCATCTGAGAGGAACCGGCAATGCTCCAGCAGAATGGGTTAAAGCTGCCGTAAGCTGGACACATTGTACGATTGCAGGATTTAGCTTCCCAGCATTTTTTGTTTATTTTACTTACCAGCGGTAATACCAGGTATGATTTGGAATTAAGCTTTTGAGAGAACAAATCATCTTTATCGGGCGTTTCGACTAATATATGACGGTTTAAGAAGAGTGCATCAGTAATCTCTCCTCCCTCAAATCCCAGAGATATTGAAACTGATTTTATTTCATCTTCACTGATTCCCACCTGATAACCAGGTTGCAGACAGAATTCGTTTTTGTTGATCTTAAAAAGAATGACCCGGTCGAACTCTATGATTTCCTGAATTGCCAAAAGAACTGTTTTGATGATACCTTCGAAGTCGGTGCAGGAGTGAAGTACTTTAGTCAGTTCATGAATCAGTGATGTATTCATCAACTGGGATTTAAGTAATTCATTCTGTTCGTTGAGGTGTTTGATGAGTTCTTTGGTTTCATCTTTTTTCATTTATTCACCATAATAACAAAATATATGCTTTCTCCTGACGAATTTAAATTTTCAGCGCTCAGGAATCGCTAACAAACTGCTTTCTCTTGACTTCCCCCTGCCAGAGGAAACATTTTTGTATACTTGGTATCAGCTACATTGCTGGTATAAATATTTTAACATAACGCTGGTACAATTTGCCAGCATGTTTATTTCAAGGAGGGATTGATTGAATATCAAACACAATAAGCATAAAATGGAGCTGAGAGAAGATCCAGTAATGGATTGGATCCTCAATGCCAAAGACAATATTGTGAAACACCGTACTGTGATTATTGGTGTTGCAATTGGACTTTTAGTCTTATTTGGTGCATTTCTTTCCTTTAAACAGGTTAGCATTAATACCCAGAAAAATGCACTGAACTCCTTCGGTGAGGCAATGTTAGCTTATCAGGATAAAAACTATGATAAGGCAATTGAAAAATTTTCTGCCACCGTAAGAAGTTATGGTTCAACTCCTCAGGCAGTGTTTGGCGCGTATATGCTGGGCAGTATTTATTCTGAGCAGAATAAATATCAGGAGGCTATCGACTGGTTCAAAAAAGCCGTAACTTCAAGAAAATCAGCTGAATTTGTAAGTGGGCAGGCTCTGGAAGGTATTTCTGCCTGTTATGAAAACCTGGGGCAGACCGATGAAGCAATAAAGTATCTGCAGGAGGCTTTGAATGATAAGCGCGTTAAGCATCGGCATGTCGCTATAAAATGGAAATTAGCATTGTTAAGCAGCAAAAAAGATACAGAAAAAACAAAGCAGCTCTGTAAAGAAATTATGGCAGATAAGACTGCTGGGGAATATTATCAGAAAGCCGAAAATCTATTAGCAACATTTCAATTTAAAACTGCCGGATAAAATCTCTCCAGGCTATACACTAAATATTGTAAATAAATTAATTACCCTTTGGAGGTCGTGTGAAGATATTATTGTTGGATGATGCAAAAAAGAGAAAGGTTCAATTAAAGGAGGCAATTCAGAAGCAGTATGAAATAATTGATTGCACCAGCAGCAACGAATTGATGACTGCTGTCGAATCGGAAAAGCTAAATTTGGCTCTTCTGGATATGGGAACCTGGAAAAAGGGGAAAGCAATTTACAATTATTTTCATATCGGTAAAAAACTTGAAAATATACCAGTTATACTATATAATGCTGAAGAGGATGCATATTTCATAACCGATCGGGCTCGACATGATAAAGATCGCATCCTTTCCAATCCAACGGAAATCGAGACCATTGTCGATACGGTGCAACAGGTATTGTAAAGTGGTTTATAAATGGGTGTAAGGGCCAAAAGCGCTCTGATATTTGCTGATACGGATAACGGTGGTATCATTCATATCGCAAACATCAAGGGCGGGGTAGGGAAATCGACTGTCGCTACTAATCTGGCAGCATCTCTTTCCAATAGAGGTCCTACACTGATAATAGATCTGGATGTTCAGGGAAGTGCCACAGTAGCTTTGGGACACAAATCTGAAAATCCAGTACTGTCTTCATGGGAACTTTTCCGCAGACGTTTCTCAAGCAATCAGAGCTCACGGGCTGAACTATTTTTCCGAAAAATCCGTGAGATTTTGCATATCAAAAACAATGAAATGATAGTTAAAGCCATTAAGGCTGCCTCTGTCACTTCTCTGACAATCAATATTCAGCCTGGGCTGGATCTCATTCCTGCAAATTCTGATCTTTTTAAGACACCTTCAAGACTGCAACTGGAAAACCTGGTAACTAACCTGTGTTCCTGCCGTGAATATTATAAATATATTGTTATAGATACTCCCTCTGTATGGAACTCACTGACCAGATATCTTTATCTTCACAGTGACCTTAATCTCATACCGGTTACTCTGAATGCTTTGTCCACCAAGAGCCTTCGTGATTATCTGTCAAATGTAAGCCGGCTCTCAGAACGTAATCCCGCGTTACGAATCAGAATAATTAAGAATGAGGTGTTTGGTAATCAGGAATCCAAACTCAAGGGTAAAACCCGTACCATGAGTGAAAACCGTAAATTTCTGGAAAACCTCTGTGAGCAGGTCTCCTTTGAAGGAAGCAGTGGTATCTCACTACTGCCCCAATCTATCATGTTTGATCTTGAAATACCTGAGTCTGCAATTGTAAGAGATGCCCAGGATGAGGGTAAAACTCTGCAGTCTTATAAAAAAAATGCTGCTGTTACCAAAGCCTTTGATGAGTTAGCCAACAGAGTACAATATGTATTAAATACACCTGTTCCAGCAGTAAACAATAAAAAAGTAGTGATCCTTGAAGCTATTCCAAAACTATGTGCGGCTACCGCGTTGGTGGTAATTTATGGATTAAATTCTCAGGTGGTTGAGTCAATTGCTCCCCGTCCGGTTGCCCCCCAACAACTGTCTATCGCTAAAGACAAGATCTACACCCATAGGTTCAGTCAGGGTGAATCGATCTACAAGCTGGCCAAATTTGCTATCTGCCACTTCAGAGCTGTTGTCCCCAGTTTTGAGGAGATAAATCAATATGTTCTGGAAGTAGTTTCCACCCATAATCTAACCCGTCTTGAAGGGGAGACAAAGATCAAAACTCCGGATTATATTCCAGATGGTTTGGAAGTTGATTTTTATCCACCCCAGAAAATAATCAACCCTGAAGAGAAGCAACTTCTACCTGTATATAGCTTTTTTAAAAGCATGGTTGGTGATTCATTATCTTACTTAACCGGAGATTGGTGCGAGAGAGGTACAGGTGGAGGTCAACCCCATTATGGTCTGGATGTGGCTGCGCAATATGGTTCAGAAGTCATAAGCCCTATCGACGGGGAAGCATATTTACTTACAAATGCAGTAGCCGGAAGAACCGTTGGAGTAGTTGCTGATGGTATGGTTATTTTCTTTGCTCATTTGGACAGAAGATATGTTAAAAACGGTACCAGAGTCAGAAAAGGCCAGGTCCTTGGGACTGTTGGCATGACTGGAAGAACCAGCGGCCCTCATGTTCACATCGGATATGGTATACGTACCGAAACTGGCAGCGATATTTCCTTCGGAGAAAAAAAATTCCGCGTTACCGATCCCAAACTTTTCTTCTACCGCCAGATGTTTGTCGATAAACTGAAGGCAAATGCCAGTTAACCAAATTTGAAAATCAGACCTTTACATGACAAGGTCCTTTTTAAAACCAGAAATGCCAAAACGGTAATTTGATTGGAATGCTTAGTCAATGTACTCTTGTTAACTAGTTAAAACACACATTCGTATCATAACACAAATTTGTTTTGCTAAAATTACTCTTCCTTTCCATTCTTAACTGAAAATATACAGAAACAGTAATGGCATAGTTGTTGCTCATTAAGTGCGGCGGATCGCAGCTGTGTGCCGGATTACCTAAATGTACCTTCTCACTGGAAAGGATGAGTATGAAAGTAAAAACAATACCATTTGCAATAGGAGTTTTCTTTACAACTCTTAATGCCGCAGGTCCGCAGATTGATTTCGGCGGATATCTCGATGCCGATGTATGGGCAGATCTTAAAGGCAAATACTATGTAAACAGTGAACTGGACTTGGGCATGTCTTTGAAATTTAATGATAAAGTTAGTTCTCATGTTTATGCAACAGTTAATTCAGCCAATAATGCCGGTGAACCAGGAAGAGTACCGGCTGGTGTCGGAAACCCTTCTGACAGATGGCTGGATATAAAATTTGATGGATTCGATGTAACCTTTTCCAGCTCATTTGGCACTTTTTCTGTTGGAGATCTGGTTTATCAGTATGGTAAATTTAATTACTATTATTATAAGAGATTAAGTATGATAACTCCAGAGGGTTTCACCAGGGGTATCAGATACAGTATCGGAAATGATCTCATCACTCAGGAAGTAACTGCAGGAATTTCGGATCTTGGTGAAACGATTGCCGATGTTCAGGGTGCCACAAATCTGACTCTCACAGAGAAACACTTGCTTAACCTGAGTTACGGCTTTCAGAATAACTCAATGTTAAGTTTTTCTACCGGAAGTAAAGTTTTTGCCGGTATTGAGTATCTAGGAGAATTCGGAGAAATCCTGTCTCTGAAAACCGATTTCGGTTATATCAATTTCCCTGGAGAAGAGCGAAAGAATGTATTTACATTGCTTGTAGAGCCGTTGTTTAAATTTAGCAAATTAACAACTGCAATGGCTGCATATGCAATGTTTGACCCGGATTCTGCTAATACTGATCTTACTGCATCACCATTATTGGGAATCAGTGATGAGTTTTTCTATTATATAGAGCCAGGGTTCTCTTTTACAGATAAATTTTCAGTCGGACTTCCTCTGGAAATTCATGGGATGGATCTGGAAAATAAGGATGACAACGCATTCTGGGCAGTTCCCACTTTCTATATCTACCCAACAGAAAACGTTCAGTGGTGGCTCTGGGGACAGGTGGTTGTACCTATGATTGAAAAATCTAAAAGAGATGGTCTGCTTTATGGTATCGGATCAGAAATTATTGTCAATTTCTAACCTGACTTATCCTTTGGAAACTTCAGAGGGCAGTTGAGGATTGAGGAGCAGTTTTCAAGCTAAGAGATTACAATTTTATACTCGAATAAAATCGGCAATGTAATAATGAAGGCTCCCTTAAGTTGGGCCTTCATTGTGTGCATTTGTATCTTTAATGAGAAAAATATCTGAAAAGTAGAATGCCAGTTTTTACAGAAAAATTCCAGCCCTGTGTCGTTGACGTGTCACTTCATACAGAATTACTGCACTGGCACAAGCAACATTTAAAGAATCAACACTGGAAACCATGGGGATACACACCTCAATGTCACATTGGCTCAGGACATCAGAACTGATTCCAACACCTTCATTTCCAAGAACGATACAACTGTTTTTACATAAATCGACAGAGAAGATATTCTGGCTTTGAGTTCTGGGGTGAGCTGCAATTATTTGGAAATTGTGCGAATCGCGAAGCTGCGCCAGAGTAGTTGTGAGTTTTTCTGAATAAATTACCGGAAGGTTAAACAGAGTACCCATAGAGTTACGGACAGCTCTTCGCAGAAACGGGTCTGTAGATTTTTCACCTATAATCAATGCCTGCACTCCGTTTGCAACACAATTTCTAACAATAACCCCTGTATTTTCTGCACTTTCAAGCCGATCCAATGCTACAAAGATTGCAGGTTCTATTAAAACAGAAAGAATTTGTTCCAGAGATCGAGGCTGTGGAACCAAGCCTACGGCCATGATTCCCTGGTGATACCGGAAGCCGACGATAGCTTTTAATAGTGGTGCAGATGTGGTATAGATATTTATCTTTTCCGGTCTTTTTTCAATAAGTGGATAATAAAAATCCAATAGATCAGAAACCAATAAGACCGAGACTACACGCAAATTACTTTGAAGAAATCTGTTGACTACTTTGTCACCTTCGACTACGAAAAATCCTTGTTCTCTGTGCTGTTGAGGCCGTTTTAATGTGCGATATATTTCAATTTCAGGTTCATCCAGAGAAGAGATCTCTTTTATCAGTCCTATCATATATTGCCTTCGATGCTGATTATATCTTTGTAATATAAGTGAGGGTTTGGACTTTTGCTCATGATAGAATAAATAAATTTCAGAGAGGCCAAAATGCACTTTGAATATTGGTCTAAATGTGTGTATAATCTTAAGTATTACTCAAAAGATGTATTGTTGTGATTGTGGAAGGTAATTGTGGTAAGATATACTTTAGATCAGGTCCAAGAAGATATGGTTCTTGGTGAATCTATAGTGCTGCCTTCAGGAGAACTTCTTTTGGCAGCTGGCTATAGAGTAAAGGAAAGGTACCGTGAAAGATTAAAACAGTTGGGTTACCGCAATGTCCTTATAGATGTTGAAGGTACCGAGAGTGTAACTCCGCAAGATGTTGTATCTGAAGCGGCTCAGAGGGAGATGAGTCAATCAATTGATTCCAGCTCAAAAGAGCTTGCAAATGCTATTGACCATTTCCGTGTTAAAAGTACAGATAAGATTAAGGATATTTTAAAGGAAAACAAACAGTACCTGAACAAGTTTATAATGAGTAATGGGATGGTTAAGGCTCTGGACAAGTTTGTAGAAGAAATCATGAGTCAATCATCTATTGTGCTTAATTTATCAGCCATGCAACAGACTCAACCCAGTCTTCTGGGACATGCGCTAAACGTTACCATAACCTCTCTTTGCATTGGCAAGAAATACAAATTGTCTTACGAAGAGATGAAACAGCTTGGCATTGGAGCGCTCAATTACGAACTGGGACTGATTGCTTTGCCAAAAGAGCTGCTTGCCAAAAAAATAACTGAATACAATTCAGAGGAACTGAAAACTTTTCAGCAGCATACAGTTTATGGCTTTCTTATGCTTTCTCAGAATCATGCAATCCCCTCAACCAGTGCAGCCGTTGCTTTGCAGCATCACGAAAGGCAGAATGGAACAGGCTACCCCCAAGGAATAAAAGGGGATAACCGCCCACCGCTAAAGGATTTTTCAAGACAGAATATGATACACAGGTTTGCTGAAATTGTGGCAGTTGCAGATTGTTACGACTCTTATATTTCTGGTAGACCGCGAGAAGGGATCGAGCCTTGCGATATAAAAACCTCATTAAGAAATCTCATTGAAATGGGTGGTAATCTGCTCAATGCGGACATTGTTAAGACTCTGACTACTATTGTTCCATTGTATCCGGTAGGTGCAAGAATAAAAATTGTCAATGCACCAACACCTCAGTTAATAGGTTATTATGGGGTGGTAGCACGTGATAACCCGGAAAATCTGGAAAATCCTCAAATTATTATATACGAGACCAAAAACCGGCAGAAAGTTAAACCGATTTTAATAGATATGGCCAAACACAAAGGATTTACACTGGAACTGGTGATCTGAATCATGACTTAAATCAGATTTTTTTTTTACAGCTTTACAGCGCTAATCTGGGGACCGGAGGTCAAAAAACAGTTGGCTCTTTCCCTAAGCAGTTGGATTGAAGGAGCTGATTGCACTACTCTGAATAGCTCATGGCCAAAGAAAAAGTTTTTGGAATAATAGGATGTAAATTCTTTTATTCTACCAATAGCTTTTTCTGCCGGGAAGTCTTCACAGATATAATCCAGATGACGGTTCCAGACCTCTGCATAATCAAAATTGACTGTTTCACCTCTTAACTCCCTGAAAATCCATGGCTTTACAACAGCCATGCGGCCAATCATCAAAGCATCACATTTACCGGAAGAAATCAGTTCCAATGCGGTGAGATCACCTATATCACCGTTAGCAATAAGAGGAATTCTGCTTTGAGATCTGATCCATGCGAAAAGATTCCAGCGGGCTTCTCTTTTCAGTTTTTCATCAGAAAATCTGGGGTGAACACAGATCCCGTCGATACCATACTTTTCAAACAGTTTAATCCGTGCAGAAAAACGATCCTCCCAGCCAGGTCCATTATTTCCCAGACGACATTTAATGGTCAGTATGCCATTCCAGCAATTCCTGAATTTATCAAGAGTAGTTTCTAACAGTTCTATATTATCAAAAAGTGATTTGCCACAACCGTCTTTACTAACCTCAGGTGCGGGACATCCAAGGTTTATATCTATTGCAAATGGTTCGATACTGGCAATGCGTTCTATGATTTTTTTTATTGGTTCATTGCCTGATAATTTTAACTGGTAGATGACATTACCTTCACTGGATCTTTTTTTGGTAAATGGAGACCGGCTGAGGTCTTCAACCAGAAGTGCTTTTACTGAGAGCATCTCAGTGTAAAGACAACCGTAACCTCCGAAATCTGCCAGTAGCCGTCTGAATGCACTATGGGTAAGTCCAGCCATCGGAGCACAGAGTAATGGAGGCGTAATAGATTTGCTTCTAAGTACAAGGGGTTTATTTAATAGGTCCACAGAAAGACGGCCTTAAAAAAAAATCCGATAAAAAGATATAAGATAAATATAAGAAATCCACTATAAAGATATTCCATGCTGTTGTTATGCAACTCGGCGGTATTTGATCTGAGAAGGTTTCTGACAGAATGATTTATTTTGACATCGGCAATGTGGTACCCAATCGTGGGAAGAAGCAGACCGATCATTGCAAATAATAAGGTTGGAATAAGAGCTAGTTCCCAGAATTCAACTGCAATAATGGTGTTGAAAAAAAACATGAAAAGAGAAATCAGAATAAGTGGAGAAAAAGCTCTCAAGGAACGCTGGTAAGAGTCCTGGAATACCTTCACGTCTTCGTATAATCGTTTGTCATTGATGCCGGATGAAACATTCGGATTCTTATTGAGTCTGCTTTGCAAAGATGTGATAAAGGTCATGGTATGTTCAATTAATAATGGAATTTTAATTACGTTATCTGATGTACTTAGCTTGAGAAAACCGCGAACTACAGGTATTCTGACATATTGAACATTATTAATATCTGAAAGACGAACTGATGTGGTTCTGGAGAAACCTTTTATGATAACATGATCATCTGTAATTATAAAAGAGATACGTCGTATTTCATCCTTTATGAATTTATAAAGCAGGAAAATTACAAAAGCAGTTAAATTCAGAAGCAAGGAAGCATTAATTGCTGAACGCAGTATCTCTTCAAAAGCTAAAAGAGAAAAGATGGGGGGAAACCAGGAGATGATACAGATTGAGGCAATTGTATAAAGGAATAAAAGCTCCAGATAAATAAATCTGGGCTGTAATCTGAATAGTTCATTTTTCAGGCTTTCACTCATGTTTTAGTCTTTGCCTTTCACCAGAAGCACTTACCTATAAATAGACTCAGCAAAAAAAGTATACATCTACCCTGGTTGCCATTCAACCCTGAAAATGGATTGTTCATAAGGTCCACCATTACCATGTGAAAGGCCTTTGGGAGTAAATGAGAATCCATGATCAGATGTCATTACAAGAGATCTTTTTTCTCCTTTGCACATATCAAGAAGCGGAGGAATGTTTCTGGCAAGCAGGTTTTGAAGCAGCATGGGCATCTCGTGGAGGCGGATACTGCCTGCATGTGCCTGCTCGTCAAAAAACGATACTCTGACAAGCTGCGGCTTTGAAGCTGTTGATTTGGGAATAAGATCTTTCCACAAATGGTCTTCATTTCCTGATATGGTAATATAGTTAATTTGATGTTCAGTCAGTCTCTCTGCAGGATCGCTTTTAGCCGGAAAACTGAACATTTCATTGATACTATCAATAGTCAGGCTCGGGACAGAAAGGCGATGAATACTGGCATTTGCATTGTTGAAAAGCGCAGAATTAGTCGCCAAGACTTCCAGCCAGATATCAATGGAGACTCCATCTATCAGCACGACTGTAGAACAATCGGAATAGTTGATTTTTTTAATCGGGGGCAATGTCTGAAACCAGTCATTGCTCTCAGAAGTGATTTTTTCCATTTTCCCCTGGATCGTTCTTTTAAGCTGAGGAGTAGCCCAGGTGTCATTATAAAAAAATGATGCTGCAAGACGGGCACGCAGTTTAGAAGGGAAAGTGGATGCGTAATTCCGGGAAAAATCTTTTAAAGCAATAAGACGGTTTTTAATACGTACACCTTCTGAATTGTCCAGAAAATTGGAATAAACGTGTTCTGGTGTCGGTTCTGCAGTATTAAGTATGCGATCACAAAGGATATTCCAGGCAGTCTGTATGGCAGAATAATGTAAAGGCTCCTTGCATACAAAGTCGAAAAGATCAGATGTAGGGGTCCTGTCAAAAATAATGGAAAGTTTTCCTGATGGATACTGCTGTTCAAGCATCGCTGATAAAGTCTGCGGTTGCGTGTTTATAACCCTTGGTTCATGAATGGAGTTTTGGAAAATTTTCTGGTGAAGAAAGGGCCAGAGAAGTGATTCTATCGTGCTGTATTCTGATGAGCCTGTATTATGCTCAATTGACAGGATGGTTTCACCTGAAGAATTTCCAAGCCACTCATTAAACAGTTCCCTTATCCGTGCAGGAGTAAGACGGCGGCCGGCAAGCTCGTTTTCAAGAACACCAAGATTTCTTTTTTCTATGGAAGTGAATCCAGAGAGAGCTTTATTCAGTTCTGTGACCGTTGAATCATCGAGAAGATCACATAGAGCAAGAGATCCGGCAGAGATATTACTTTTTAGAAAAACATGCAGGTTCTGAAGCCGTTCTGAAGAGTATTTATCTATATCCCTCAGAGCGAAAGCCCGAGAGGAAACAGCTTCAAGCACCTGAGAAGTGCAAAGAATTTCTGCATAATCATTCAGAATTTTCTGGATTAAGGATTCAGGGTCTGGTGTGTTGTACTGTTCCGGAGAAGTACCACATTGATAACCGCAACTGCATAGAGGAGAACGAAGAAGCTCTTCGTTGGTATTTCTTGTACAAACGACAGGAGCTGGCCTATCCAGTTCATCCAGAAGCTGCTGTGTCCCTTTGGGACGGTCAAGTGCAGCAATGGCTGCAAGACGGCGGATTGTCTGCAAAGCTTTTAAGGAATGCCTTGACACAGCAGCTTTTTTACGCGATTTCTGAAAAGTGGCATGGTCAGAGGAATATTTCCGCATATAACATTGGCGAAAGGCATCAAATGCAGCCTGCAGTTGTTCTCCTTCGTCGGGGATAATCAATATATGAGGCTGACGTAGCATCATTAATACAGTATCCCTGTTTTGAGCGGTTTCAATGTCTGCAGATGATGCTTCGGTTACCGAATGATGATGAAGATAATGATTGATAAAAACTATTCTTTCCGCATGACGACCAAGAAACCGGTCCATTTGTCGCAGACTGGTAATATCCTCAGATTTTAAACCGGAGTTTCTCCAGGAAGTCAGAAAACGCTCCAATCCTTCACGGGCACTGTAAGAGGTTTTTATTTCATCAAGGACTTTGCAAAGAGATACACATTTATTGTTAATATTATCAAAATCAAAATTACTGAAAGCTGAAAATTCTGAGAGAGTTTTGATTTTTCGATCCAGTTCGCTTATCAATGATGCTCCACTGGTTTTAAATTTCAGAACCGCCTGCCAGAAATCACGCTGCTGCCTGAGTCCGAAAGATTCACCGGAAAGAGAGTTGCCTAAAAATGAACATGAACTAATAATGGTCTCCCGGTCTGCCTGATTGATAAGCTCTCCTGGAGCAACATATTCGAACTGATCAATATTCATCAGTTTAATAAAGTCAATTGGCACTATACGGCCTTTGTTTATTAATGAGATATGACCGCAGTAGGCAAGCGATGAAATCAGAAAGCATGCGAGATCATGCGGAGCGCCATATACATCCGTTTGCAGTTTTAAAAGAAGATTTGATATTGGGATCTGACCAGAGGCCGGCAGCAGACCGAAAAACCATGAAAGGAACTGGTTGGAAACAGGATTGGGAGAAAGTAAGTAATTGCCGGATTTAACTTCAACAAGCCCTAATGGAACTGCCATAGTTTCTATTGCTTCAGATAAACCCTGTGTACGTGCATCTTTCAGGGAAATAGTACCAGGGATTATGAATTCCTCAAAGAGTCTTTGATAGTAACGTAAAGATGGGGGAATGCTTCTTGAGGCAATTTCCTTGAAACGGGGATAACGGGTTTCCAGAATCTGCTCTGCTGCAGCTTCTATGATTCTGTCAAATCGTTTTATCTCTCGTGCAGAAGGCTCCAGTTCGATATTGGAATCGCAAAAGTAACCCATGTAAATCTGTTGAAGTAAATGTTGTTGAACGGCAGGTTCAAGCTTTCTTAACATTTCTTTTAGCTGGGGAATCTGTGGTGCATCGGAAGGGTTTGCGGTCTTAAGTTCACCGGCAATCATTCTACAGGCAAAGTACTCCTTAAACAGTGAGTTCCCGGAAGTATCCGAGGGTATAACCCATACCGCAGTGTTTTTACAATTCATTTTTATCTGTTGAACAGAAATTACCAGCGCCATATCTATTCTGGCATTAGCAAGCAGCTCATCGATTTGTTGTTCGATTGAAAATTCATTTCCAGGGTGCAGATAAAATACGGCAACTTTACGGGTACTTTGTCTCCAAACAGTAGTGCGTTCAACTGGTCTGTTCCATATTGAAGGACCTGGCCATGAATAGGATTCGGGTAGTTCTGAAAGAGGAAGAGAGAAGACTCTTGAATCTTCTGGTGCGATATCGTTTAAAACACGATCAATTCTAGATCGTAAAATTTTGCCCTGATCTTCACTGGAGCTTATTATGTAAATTGCATCCAGTGGATTACCGGTCGAGGAATCTTTTTTTATGAGAAATCTGCTTTTTTCTGCTATCGGATCCAGAAGTACTTCAGATACATATTGACTGTTAGCATCGGGATCCTGAAAAGAAAGCATACAGGAAACCAGCTCTGCCAGAACCCTTACTGAAGGGGATGTTGCTGTAGGATGAATAGCGTAAAGCACAAGAATCCGGATCAATCTGCGACAAAGAATCCTATCCTGTTTATCATCGATACACTCTTCAATTGTTTCATCCAGATGCGGTATGATATGAGAGGGATAGATGTAGAATGATGAGAATTCGGCTATTCTTGGAGCAAAATGATCATAAATTGCATCTGGAGATACCAGGCTTGTACAAGTTCTCTCAAGGACTCCGGGAATGTTTCTTCCTGGATCACCTGCTATTTGAGAATGAACAAAATCAACGATCCCGCGGTGCTGGGAGAAAAGATCTCCCAAACCTTCAAGGAGTGATAATGTCAACGGATGTACAGGATAAATGCTTCTGAAAAGCGCTGGAGTAACATTGAATCCTGGAAAATGTCTGCAAAACTCTTCGTAAATGCGAAATACAACCGTATCTGCATTAGGCTTGATTTTTATTAGACGACGGGAGATAAGATCTTTAATGTGAAGAGTGGAAAGATGCAGCTTAACAGGAAAACGGTCTTTTATTTTACGGAATGTAGCCTGGGCAACATCCCCGGTGCGTTCTATGCTTTCCTGAACCGCTGCAATGATCCATAATGGGTTGTTTTTACTTAATTCTCCTAAAAGCTGCAGTGTTCGGGCATCTTCGTTAAGAGATGTACTGTCAGGTTTGGATCGAAAGAATTCCGATAATTCATCAATCAGCAGAACAATACCATTAAATCCTGCTTCTATGGCAGCTTTGAGAGCGGTCTCAAAAACCTGATATCTTTCTTTGGAATAGAGTTCTGAAATATCCAGCCCTTTACTTTTAATGAACAGAAGACCTTTGGAATGTGCTTCCTGATGATGCTTATCGATCCATTGTTCAATTGATTGTGATAAAATTCCAAATCTGGAACTGAATTCTTCACATAATTCAGGATCATTGAGAAGACTTTTCAGATAATTAAGAAATCTGCTCTGAACCGAAATGGCTTTTTTAATATTAAATGTGTTTAGTTTTTCTTCTATTGCCCCGGTAATAATATTTTCCAGAGAGGTATTGCTGCGATAATTAACCAAAGAAATTGATACAGCCAGAAGATGTTTGGAGGCTTCTCTGATTTTTTTCAACCCTGAGTGTTGGGAAGTCAGATGGTCGCTTCCTGGTACTTCTGAAAACCAGGCCGCCAGAGCTGCAAGAAAGTGACTTTTTCCTGAACCGAAATCTCCTTGAAGAAAATAGCCTTGTCCATGCTGCTGCAGAAATGAATGGGATAAAACCTGAAAATGAGTATCCACATCTGAGGTGAAGACAAATGAATTGACAATATTGCCGGCTTCACTGATGCTTTGTTCAAGACGGATTACTGTTTGTACAGGTGGTACATCGATGAGATCTCCTATTGTATAGTTATGCAGTGGTTGTTGATTCATAAGGAGATATCCGAATCAAATTTTTCAGGTTTATCTGATGATTCTTCCAGTTTCTTCTGAATTTTTTTTATTCGTCCGAACAGTCGCATATCATCCGGATTAAGGCTCAACAGCTCATGATAAAATTTCCAGGCCCGTTCCAGATTGCTGCTGCGATTACAGGCTGCTGAGTAGCTGGAGTGGAGAAATGTATCTGCAGGAGAGATTCGAAGAAGTTCTTCAAGTAAAGGTATGGCCTGAAGTTCCTGGCCGGATTTAGCCAGTGCAAAAGCTTTTTTACGTAATATTGAAGGATCCTGAGTCTTAGTCTGTAGTTTCTGATATTGGTTTACTGCTTTATCTATTTTTCCCGATTTTTTGCAGAGGTAAGCATGTATTTCACCGTAAACTGGAGGTTTAGAGGGAATTTTGGCCAAACGTTCATATTTAAGACGTACTTCTTCCAGTCCGTCACGGGAAATCTCCAACATCACCAGAAGCCATAGTGCGGATTTGTTATCGGGAGAAATATGAAGCCACTGGTTACATAGAGAGAATGCTTCATCTGTGCGTTTTAATCCGGTTAGCGCCTGGATCTGAAATCTATAGCCCTCTTCAGGTGGTAAATTCCATTGTGAAATGCAATCAAGTGTTCTGTTCCATTCTTCAAGACGAATAAGACATTCCAGAACTCCTTTTTTAGCACGTCTGGAAAGTTTTTCATTGTCAATTAACTCCTCATACCTGCTTAAGGCTTCTGCTATGTCTCCGGATTTCAGTCGTGCATCAGCGTAAAGAAGCAATGTCCAGGGGCTTTGTGGATAGATAGTGAGAGCTTTCTTTAGAATCTCCAGTGCTTCTTTTGTGTTACCTGCATTTATAAGAGCTACAGCCTGTTGATTCATCCAGAAAACTTTCTGTTCAGGATTTTTTAGTGCTTCCCGTTCTGCTGTTTCAAATGCAGCACTGTAATTATGCGAACGAAGATAAGACTTGAATTGCTCGTAAGTTGTCATTTTTTAGTCTTTATGGTTAATAGGGAAGAGAATTGAAAATAGCTAATGAAATGAAATAATACCATCATAAACTATCTCTATCTTAATTACGTTATTAAAGCATAGTTAGTTGAGTTGGGGAAAACTGAATTATAATTTTGAAGAAAGGAGATGATTATAATTAAAAAAATTAAAAAAATTAAAATAAAAATTAATAAAATTAAAAATATTGGTTAAAAAAATTGATTTATATTCTTATCAGATATAAAAGGAGGTTGTATGTCTGAAGCTTGGCAGGTGCTTTCAAAGATGGTAGATGGTCAGGAGTTTGTGGTCAACCGGGTTA